>USSI01000078.1 GCA_900557315.1 uncultured Butyricicoccus sp.
GTGCGATGAACTCGGGGATTTTAACCTGCACCGGGCAGCCGGAGATACAGGGCTTGTTCTTGCAGTTTAAGCAGCGGGTCGCTTCTTCCATCGCCATTTCGGGCGTATAGCCGAGCGTGACCTCGTCAAAGTTTTTGTTGCGGACGTTGGGGTCCTGCTCGGGCATGGGAATTTTGTTGGGATTCATGTTCGCCATCTTATTTGACCTCCTGCTTCATCAGATTGCACTCGTGGCGCTCGACCGCGGCCTTCTCCTGCGCCTTATACATGGCGCCGCGGCGCATCGAGCCGTCGAAGTCAACCAGATGGCCGTCAAAGTCCGGGCCGTCCACGCAGGCGAACTTGGTCTCGCCGCCGACGGTCAGGCGGCAGCCGCCGCACATGCCGGTGCCGTCAACCATGATGGTGTTCATGGAGACGATGGTCTTGATGCCGTAGGGACGGGTGGTCTCGGCGACGAACTTCATCATAATCATCGGGCCGATCGCGATGACTGCATCGTACTGGTTGCCCGCTTCGATCAGTTCCTTGAGGACCTCGGTAACGAGCGCCTTGCGGCCGTTCGAGCCGTCGTCCGTAACGATGTACAGGTTGGTGGAGGCGGCCTTCATCTCGTCCTCCAGGATGATGATGTCCTTGCTGCGGAAGCCTGCGATCAGGTCAACCTCGCAGCCCATCTCGTGCAGCTTCTTGGCCTGCGGATAGGCGATGGCGCAGCCCAGGCCGCCGCCGACAACCGCGACCTTCTTCATGCCGTCAAACTCGCTTGCCTTACCCAGCGGGCCGACAAAGTCGTGCAGGCAGTCGCCTTCGTTCAGCAGGCCGAGCGCCATGGTGGTTGCGCCAACCTCCTGGAAAATAATTGTGACAGAGCCTTTTTCGCGGTCAAAATCCGCGATGGTGAGCGGGATACGCTCGCCGTCCTCACTGACGCGCAGGATAATGAACTGGCCCGGTTCGGCCTTGCGCGCCACATGCGGCGCATCAATCACCATCAGCTTGGTGTTTGCGTTCAGCGTCTGCTTTTTCAGAATCTGATACACTGAATTTCGTACCTCCTTGCGTTTGTCGCATCGAACACATTTATTATATAGGTAATATGGGACGAACGCAAGACCAAATAAGGACATGAAAGTACATGTTTTTGCAGTATGTGTGTGTTTTGGTTGCAGGGAAAGGATAATTTTAGTAATTCAGCACAATATAGTCCCCGGAGACATAGCCCTCATACCTGTCATAGCGCACGACGTACCACCCGTCGTACTGGCCGAGGACGGAAAGCTGCGCGCCGTCGGGGGCTTTGCCGACGACAGGCGCCGAGAGCGAGGGGGCGGAGCGGATGTTCAGGTTGCCGGAGGAAACTTCGACGGTTGCGGTCTGGATGGGCTGCGGCTCGACAAAGGGGATGCGGAAATACTCGGTCAGCGACAGCACGACGCTCCGCGCGATGGCGTCGATGTTCGCGCGGAGCCATTCCGCGTCCTCCGGGTTGTCGTGGTAGGCGAACTCGATCAGCACGGAAGGCGCGCGGGTGCGCGTGACCTCGCCGAGCGAGGTGGTCGGCCGGGCGGTCACGTCGTCCGGATTGGGGTAAACCGCCTTGAGGTTTGCGGCGACAATCTGGGCGATTTCGTTGCTGCGCATGGAATCCGGGTAATAGTATACATCCGTGCCGCGCAGCTGCCCGGACAGATTGGCCGGCGCGGCATTGGAGTGCAGGGCGATATGTGCGTCATAATTGCCTTCGTTGGATGCGCGGATGGACGAGGCGGCGGTCATCTCCGGCGTGTTGCGTGTAAATTCGATGCCGGAGGCGGTTAAGTACGGTTCCATCGCATCCGCGATCAGGTTCATGTAGTACTCCTCCGAGCCTTGCGCATCGTAATAGGGATTGTATTCCTGCGTCGAAGGGGAAAGGTAGATTCGGGGCATAGCGGTAACCTCCAAACGGGATTTGTCGCTGTCAGACTATGCGCCGCGCCGGGGAGCGGTCACAACATAAGCGAATTGACGAAAAGCAGGGAGGAATTTCTGCGTTTTTCGGTGAGAAAAGCCTTGCATTTTATATCATAGCCCTGTATAATAATTAACATGCTTGAAAGGCCGGCCAATAAAGCCGGAACTTTGGGAGGAGAGAAATATTATGAAGAAGCTTTCTATTGCTATGCTGAGCATGCTGCTGGCAGGCTCGATGCTGCTGACCGGCTGCGGCAACAGCAATGCGCAGACGACAGACAAGGGCAATACCGATGCGGCGGCTGCCGAGACCGAGGGCAACACTGACAGCGGTACCCTGATTATGGGCACCAATGCACAGTTCCCGCCGTATGAGTACCGCGACGAGAACAATGAGGTTGCGGGCATTGATGCGGAGATTGCAGCTGCCATTGCAGACAAGCTCGGCATGGAACTGGAAATCACCGATATGGCGTTTGATTCGCTCATTCCGGCGCTGCAGTCCGGCACGATTGACATTATCCTTGCTGGTATGACCGCCGACCCGGAGCGCGCAGAGAGCGTTGACTTCACCGATTCCTATGCGACCGGCGTACAGGTTGTCATTGTTCCGGAAGACTCGGATATCGCGCCTGTTGAGAACGCGGATGGCGAAATGGAGATTGATCTGACCGGCAAACTGATTGGCGTACAGGCTGGTACCACCGGCGACATGTACTGCACGGATGACTACGGTCAGGATGCTGTCCGTCAGTATGACAACGGTGCGCTGGCGGTATCCGCTCTGCAGAACGGCCAGATCGACTGCGTCGTTATCGACAACGAGCCGGCAAAGAACTATGTTGCTGCGAACCAGGGACTGAAAATTCTGGATACGGAATACGTAACTGAGAATTATGCGGCTGCAATCGCCAAGGGCAACACCGAGTTGTTTGACAAGGTGAATGCCGCAATCCAGGAGCTGAAGGAAGACGGCACGATCGCTTCCATCATTGAGAAGTACATTCCGTCCGAGGGCAGCAGCGAAACTGCGGAATAATCAGCGCGGCACACAGCAAGCAAATGAGAAAGGGGACGGCGCGCGCCGCCCCTTTTTCTTCACATTCTGCCAAAGGGGGCTAAGTTTTGGTTACAGTTAATCTGGCGGCCTGGCTGGAAACCGCGCCGGCTTGGATACAGGGTCTGCCTGGTGCTATTCAGGAGATACTGTTTCAGTTCTATTTGACGTTTGCCTTTCAGGATCGCTGGACCTGGTTTGCAGACGGCCTGAAAATTACATTTATTACCACGATCGGCGCGCTGCTGCTCGGCGTGGTGCTTGGACTGGTTATTGCGATTATCCGTACGGCGCATGACTCGCAGCGCACAGGGAAACGCAATCCGGTTTTGGGCGTAGTAAATTTCATCTGCAAGATTTACCTGACTGTGATCCGTGGTACGCCGATGATGGTGCAGCTGCTGGTTATGGGTTTTGTCATCATGCAGCCGCGCGAACAGCACGAAGCGCTGGTCTGCGGTATTATCACATTAGGTATCAACTCGGGCGCATACGTGGCGGAGATTGCGCGAAGCGGCCTGATGTCAATCGGTGCGGGCCAGATGGAGGCTGGCCGTTCGCTTGGCCTGAACTATTGGCAGACCATGCGTTACATCATCATCCCGCAGGCGATTAAGAACATCCTGCCCGCGCTCGGCAACGAGATGATTACCCTGCTCAAGGACACCTCGCTGGTATCGGTCATTGCGCTGCGCGACGTAACCCAGCAGGCGAAAAATATTGTAGCGAATACGTTTAACGCAACGGTGCCGTATATCAGTCTGGCGATTATCTATCTGGTGCTGGTCCTGATCCTTACCAAACTGCTCGCTATTTTCGAAAGGAGGCTGCGCGCAAGTGATCGACGTTAAAAACCTGTGCAAATCCTTTGGCGGCCATGAAGTGCTCAAGGGCGTCAACGAGCATATCGAAAAAGGCGAGAAGGTTGTAATTATCGGGCCGTCCGGCTCGGGCAAATCGACGTTCCTGCGCTGCCTGAACCTGCTTGAGGAGCCGACGAGCGGCGATATTATCTTCGAGGGGCAGAATATCACCTCCAAGGAGACGGATATTAACATCGTCCGCCGCCGCATGGGCATGGTGTTCCAGCAGTTCAATCTCTTCCCGCACCTGACCGTGCGCGAGAACATCAAGCTCGCCCCGGTCAAGCTCAAAATCATGACCGATGAGGAGGCGGACAAGCGCGCTGTGCAGCTTCTGGAGCGCGTCGGCCTGCCGGATAAGGCGGACAGCTACCCGATCCAGTTGTCCGGCGGCCAGCAGCAGCGTATCGCGATTGCGCGTGCGCTGGCAATGAACCCGGATGTGATGCTGTTTGACGAGCCGACCTCGGCGCTCGACCCGGAAATGGTCGGCGAGGTGCTCGAGATCATGAAAGAGCTGGCGGACGACGGCATGACCATGGTCGTCGTGACCCACGAGATGGGCTTTGCCCGCGAGGTGGGTACCCGTGTGCTGTTCATGGACGGCGGCAATATCGTCGAGCAGAACGAGCCGAAGGAGTTCTTCGCCAATCCCCAAAATCCGCGCCTCAAGGATTTCCTGTCCAAAGTGTTATAATGAATTCTGCCAAAAGGACCCCCTGGAAACAGGGGGTTCTTTGTTGCTTTTGCCATGCGATGTATTGACATGAGATTGAAAAAGCGGTAAACTTATATTGTCAGGCATGGGGGAAACTGGTTTTGCCGGCCTGACGGATATTGTGAGGTGTAAAAGATGAAAAAGAGGCTGCTGAGTATTGTTTTGATGTTTGTCATGGTTGTTTCGCTCGTGCCTATGCCGTGGGCAGGCGCGGCGCCTTCGTACAGCGTTGACAAGGCAATTACGTATGCAAAACAGCATTGGAATGACGGGCAGGGGTTGTGCGCTGAGTTTGTCTCCCGGTGCGTCCGCGCCGGCGGATTGGATATGAAAGTGATTACGACCACGCGCAGCTGCCTGAATGCAGCGGCTAAGGCCAGCGGCCTGTCTGTTCAGGAGCTCAAGCTGAATTCGAGCGGCTATGCCACGGAGGCGGACAACGGCAGTATTCTGGCCGCAGGCGATATTGTGGCGCAGTACTGCAAAACCGATGACCTGTACCCGCATATCATGCTGTGCGGCGGCTATGACTCGCAGGGCAGGGCGACCTTTTATGCGCACAACGGCGCGCTCAACAACAAGGTGCAGGTGCTGAACGTCAACACTGCGTACGACCATACGTTAGCCTGCGACATCCGTGCGCATGTGGTGCACCTTTCCAGCTTGGATGACGGTATCTATACCTCCTCGGATTCTACTTCCTCGTCTGACGTGACCTTCTCGCTGCCGACAGATCCGAATTACACATCCAAGCAGAAGGTCACGAACACCAACGCGGTGCTGGTCAACAAGATCACCAAGCCCGCCGGCACAAAGGTTACTCAGATGGGCCTGCATGTCTATGATTTTAACGGGAGCAATATTGGAGATCATTGGGATTATGTGTCTAATGTCAGCGACTCCACGACAACGTTCCACTGCTGGTATGACCTCAACAGCGAGTTTCATGCGACGCTGACGCCGGGCAACACCTACAAGTATTATTTCTACGGCGAGTTCGATGGGCAAAAAGTGACCGGTCCGACCTTCTCGTTCACGACCACAGGCACTCGTCCATACGTCAATTTCTGGCTGAGCGATACCGAAAAGGTATCTTTCCCGCTGGAGACGGGATTGACATATTATGCCCACGGTGAGTTCCCTGATCCTTATGAGAAGGAAGGGTATACCTTTGCTGGCTGGTACACCGATCCGGCCGGCGGCACGGAAATCACACGCGCGGACTATTACCGGGGGACTGCCAGCGTGAACCTGTATCCGCGTTATACCAAAAATGCGGTGGCTGAACCCACGCCGGAACCCGAACCCGAACCCGAACCGGAGCCGCCGGTGGTGGAAGACCCTGTGGAGGAAGAGCCAGAGGAGTTCACGCTGGTCTTCATGGACCTGCGCACGATGGAATCCTATGGGACTTACACGGTGCAGAACGGTGACAAGTATCCGATCCCGTCCAGAACGCCCACGCGTGACGGCTACGTTTTCGACGGCTGGTATACGTCTTCGACCGGCGGCACGCAGGTCACCGCCTCGACCACGGTCAACCTGACAAGGGACCAGAACCTGTATCCGCATTGGAGAGAGGTGCCGCAGCTGCTGCCGGAGGAGACCGAGATCACGTTGCAGATCGGCAACCCGTATCTGTTCGTCAATGGCACACGCAAAAATATTGATGAGCAGGGCACGGTCCCTTTGCTGAGAAACGACCGTACGCTGCTTCCGGTGCGCGCTGTTGTGGAAGCCATGGGCGGCACTGTGGGCTGGATTGACAGTTCGGAAACGGTTATCATGACGCTGGACGGCAAGTCGCTGAATCTGCAGATTGGTAACAAAACTGCATGGGACGGCACGGGAAAGACCTACTCCATGGATGTGGCGCCTATTCTGGTGAAAGACCGCACCATGCTTCCGATCCGTTTTGTTGTGGAATATTTTGGCGGCACGGTATCGTGGGCCGACTCGACGCAGGTGGTCACCATCACTTATGCGGAATGACGGCCGGATAAAACCGGATCAGGAAACCGGGCTTTCGTGAAAAGCGTAAGCCCGGTTTTTTCTGCCTGAAAAGGGAG
>USSI01000079.1 GCA_900557315.1 uncultured Butyricicoccus sp.
GGCTGTTAGGGCCGCACCCGACAGAGAAAGAATAGAAGGAATAACAGGTGATCGGGTTAAAAATCAGTCTTTGTAGAAATCCGGCATCGGATCATAGACAACATCGACAATGGTCTGCGTCTCGCGCGCCTTGGAAGCCGCGGCCGCTGCAACCTGGCAGGCATAGCCGTCCCATGCGGTCGGGCCGTCCACACGGCCTTCCTTGGAGGCATTGATCCACGCCTGGATCTCATCGTTGTAGGCATCCGCGAACCGCTGGAAGCAGTCGGTATACATTGCCTGGCCGGTGGTTGCGTTTGCATTGACCGAAATGTAGTTCGGCTTCGGCATGTTGAGCACCGCGCCGTCGCAGACGATCTCGCACTTGATGTCGTAATCGTTGTGGTTATTGACAAAGGACTCTACGTCGATGCGCACGCCCGACTTGGTGGTCAGGATCATGATCTGCGGGTCATGCAGGTCCTTGGGGCCGTTATTCGTGGACTTGCCATAGCGCACCTCGGCAGTGGCATAGTCCTCGCCGAGCAGCCAGCGCAGCACGTCGATCTCATGCACCATCGAGTTCTCGACTGCCATCGAGTTGTCCCAGTCATCGGGAACGGACGGGTTGCGGTGCGCGCAGTGCAGCAGCAGCGCTTCGCCGTACTTTTTGCTGTCGAGTGCTTGCTTGAGCTGCTTGTAGCCTGCGTCGTAGCGGCGCATGAAGCCGACCTGGACGAGCTTTTTGCCAGCCTTCATTTCCGCTTCCACGATGCGCTTGCAGGCATCCGCCTTGGGTGCAAGCGGCTTTTCGCAGAACACATATTTGCCCGCCGCGATGGAAGCGAGGACATACTCCTCATGATAGGGGTCTGCGGTGGTGCACATGACGGCGTCGATCTCCGGGTCGTTAATCATGTCGATCGGGTTCCCGAACCCCTTGATGCCGTACTTTTCTGCGACCGACAGGCCGAACGCGCCCGCCGGGTCGGAGCAGGCGACTACCTTGCCGCCCTGCAATTTGTTGTTGATGCGCTCGATGTGGGTGCGGCCGATGCCGCCCGTGCCGACCAGACCAATTTTCAGTTCCATAACCAAGACTCCTTTTTTGTTTTTTTGGGAAAGAGACCGATCTCGCAATGCTGCAAAAAAAAAATTGATCGCCGCTGCCCCTTAAATCCACCGCCAGAATGGAATATTTAAGGATTTACGAGACCGGTCTCTCAACTGACCATTTACAGACCCGCTGTCTGCCTTATGCAGAAAGCAGCGGGTGTGCTTGCGTTACGGTTTCTTCCCTTTCGATGGTCTAATTATATTACGAGACCGGTCTCTTTACAATATCCATACTTTACAAAGATAAAAAAGGAAGTTTATGCACAATCCATAAACTTCCCTTTCCCGTTTCAATCAATATTCTCTGCCAACAGGATTTCGTTGGACAGGTAAATCCGTTCCTGCTCCGGCGGCTTGCCGTAAACCAGATATTCAAACAGCAGCCGCATGGCGCGCTGTCCCTGCCCGAACAGGCTGCCGCTGATGGTGCAGGACACCTCGCCCCGGTGGACCAGCTCCACAATCGCCGGATAGCGCTCGAAACAAACGACGGTCAGCTGTCCTGCCCTGCCGCAGTCACGCACTGCCCGGCAGATATCGGGCACACAACCGCAGGCAATAAACAGCCCATCCAACTGCGGCTGGCGGTGCAGCAGCTCGCAGGTCAGTTGATAAGCCGTTTCCGCATCTTCGTTGGTATTCAGCACGTCCACTGCCAAAATACCCGGAAAGCGATCCTGTATATGGCGCACAAAGCCCTGTGTACGCTCACGCACTGCCGGGATGGTACTGGTAAGGATGCCGATCTGTCCTGCGCGGGCGAGCAGCAGGCTCATCAGCCGGGCGGCAGCCCGCCCGCCTTTCAGCTCGTCGCAGCCGACAAAGCACAGCCGGTGGCTGCCTTCCAGATCGGAGTTCAGGGTAACCGTCGGGATGCCTGCTTCCTCCAGCGCATTGACCTCCTGTGCAATCGCGGGGCTTTCAACCGGACCGATCACGACACCCGATACATCACTGCGGCACAATTCCCGCAGGCACCGGCGCTGCGCCTCTTCGTCCGCATAGTCCAGCACATGGTATTGCATTTCCAGATTGAAGCTGTCATAATCCGGCTGCACGGACTGGATTCCGCATTGCAGTTCCTCCAGCGCATCTACCCGGGTCAGTACAACCGCAACAGACATCTTGTTTTTCTGGTAATTCAACGCTTTCGCCAGCGGATTCGAAGAATAGCCCTGCTCCTCCAGCAGCCGCCGGATTTTCAGACGCACTTCATCGCTCACGCCCGGCCGGTTATGGATTACCTTATCCACGGTTGACTTGTGCACGCCTGCCATTTCTGCAATTTGTTTGAGTGTTACAGCCAAATCGAAGACCTCGCTTTTCTGTTGCTGATTATACTATAGCAATTTATGCAGAAACGTGCAAGCATCACTTCCGGTATTCCAACCGTGTAAAGGCAAGGCATGATAGCGGCAATGCGTTGTGCATTGCAATGGGGGAATCCTTTCGGACTCCCCCATTGGCTTAAAAAACATCTGGCAGGTTGCCAAACACTTGGATAGGCGCCGTCCGGATCATGCTCAACGGCGCATATTGCGCAGCACTTCCAGACAGTCGCGGTCGGTCTCGGTGACCAGGCCCATATAGGTATTCATACGGTTCATGCTGTATGCCATCGCACCCAGCCGCTGCATATAAGAATGCTTGTTTTTCATTTTGGATGCCTCCATTCGCATTGTGGTGAAAGATATTTTCATCAGGTTGTTTTTCCTGACGCATTTTATTATAGTCGTATTGCACTAAAAATCAATATTAATTTAGTACAATCTGACGGAACCTTGGCAAGGTGTTTTATGCGTAATGCACATTAAAATATGATATAATTTGTGCACTATGATATGGTGTTCGAAATTTATCCCCGTTTTAATACGAATTTTCGCTATCCTTCATTTTATGCCGCATCCAATCCGGCTCCCCTCCGGCGTCACACATTTTTTGGTAACAAAACGGAAAAACCTTGCGCGGGCAGGTCACAAAAACCGCCTGTCAAACGTTATAAAGAGTGAACATGTTCTTTCAGGAAGGGGGCGGCAGGATGGACGCTCATACATTGGAGACGCGCTTCGCCGCAGGCAGCGAGCAGGCGCTCGCCGATGCCATCGCGCTGTACGGCCAGCCGCTTTTGCGCTACTGTCACCATATCCTGTGCGATTATCATGAGGCGCAGGATGCCGTGCAGACCACCTTTATCAAGGCTTATGATAACCGCAGCCGGTTCCGTCCGGGTACAAGCCTGAGCGCCTGGCTGTACCGGCTTGCCTATACCACATGCGTAGACATGCTGCGCCGCCGCAAGCGCCAGATGCGCACGCCGCCGCCTGTTGCCGCTGACCCGGATTATATCGGCGAAGACCTGCGGCGCGCCCTCGCGGCCCTGTCCCCTGAGCAGCGTGCGCTGGTATACAGCCGCGTAATCGAGCAGCGCAGCTTTGACGCGCTCGCCGTGATCTACGGCAAACCAGCCGCGACCCTGCGCAAGCGGTATGAACGCGCGCGCAAAAAACTGGCGCAGGCCCTCGCAGGCACACCGGCAGAAAGGAGGCGAAGCAATTATGAATCTGACACCGGATGAGCGGCGTATCCGCGCTGCCCTCGAACAGATCGAAACACCCATGTATGACATCGCCGCCGCCGTGCAGGAACAGCGCGCCCGCCGCGGCCGCCGCCTCCTGATCCGCAGCCCGCAGCGCATTCTGGCTGCTGTGCTCGCCGGCATCCTGCTCACCATGACCGCCGCGGCCGCTGTGATGCAGTTCTCCGGCGGCTGGCATGCAATTTTCGGAAACGGTGTGGCCGTGCCGGAGGGCATCACCCTCCCCCTGCAGAACAGCCAGACCGTAAACGGCTGCACAGTGACGCTTGAAGACGCCATTGTGAGCAGTTCCAACGTTGCTGTTATCTTCTCGGTCATTCAGGAGCAAAGCCCGCCGCTGGCCGCCCCGATCGACTTCGGGGAAATCCTGCTGTCCATCAACGGCGGCGAGGCGCAAACGCCCGTTACCAGCCAAAGCGTGTTCAATCCGGATACGCCCGCTGTCCAGTACTGCTATCAGGAATATGAATACGACGGTGGATCGGATGAAATCGGCCTCACCTTCACCGTAAGCCCGCTCGCCTGCATGCAGTCAAGCGAGCCGCTCACCGCGGAAATCGACCTGGGCGCACTGTATCAGGCATATCCGCTCGTATTCCCCGCAGGCACGGAAAACGACACGCGGACGGCCGCTTATGCGGCGCAGGACTTCTCGGATGTAGAGTTGCCGCTTGCCGACCCGGCTTCGGATATTGCACTGGCCGGGATTGCGCTCAGCGGGGATGACCTGTGTCTGGCGATCTCCTTCCCGATGGACGACGTCTCGGTGGAACTCACCTCCCTGCTGGACACCCGCACGGGAACCTGTATCCCGAGCGAATCCGGCAGCACCTCGGGCAGCTCGGCCAGCAACCTCCAGCTGCACGAATCCGTCTTTCCGGATGTGGGGGTTGACGACCTCCCCCACCTGCAGCCACAGCTGGTTTACACATTCCCGGTGCAGCTGACCGACCAGCCGCTGACCTTTTCGTTCCGGGCGGAAACATCAGCCGCCTATGAACGCAGCGTCAACCTGCACCTGCCGGATGGGACGGAAATCAACGCGATTTCAGTTACCCCTACCTGCGTACAGCTCAAAGGGGAGCACCCGGATGCGCCGGACTGGGAAGCGCCTTCCGTCATGGTACAGCTGCAGGATGGCAGCAGCCTTGCAGCCACGCCCTGTACCACCACCCTGTATTCCTCGGATGGCTCCGGATTGGTAGCGTTTGATATTTCTTATGAATATCAATCCCCGGAGCACTACCGGCAGTTCCTGTCGGTTGAGGATGCAGCATTTGTGCGGATCGACGACATCACCATTAAGATAGACGAGTAGAAAGCCCCGTGGGGGTAAAATAGCGGCCGGGCGGTGTGGGGCTGTCCGGCCGGAACAGGATAACAGCCCGCTTAAACCGCGGGCTGTTATATATTTTTTACAAACTTTAACGATCTTGTTTGTGCACCTCTTACAATTTCTTTGGTGTGGTTTTCCACCTGCTCTTCAAAATGATGAAAATTGCAAAATGCGAAAAAAACTCTTTCTTTTCCATGTTTTTATGCTATAATGATAGCAAGAAAAGAGTTTTGTTTCACTAACATCAGGAGGTAAAGTATTATGACCAGAGGTATCCGCGTAAAAAATACGGATGATATCCAGAAGATCAACAAGATTGTAACCAAGTACGGCTTCGACATCTGGATCCACGGCAAGAGCGGCATGGTAGACGCAAAGAGCCTGCTCGGTATGTTCCTGCTTTCGCTCAACGAGCCGCTGCAGATCGTACTCGAGGACGACGTGGATGCAACCGCGCTGTTCAAGGATCTGGCTGATTATCTGGAAATCGACGACGAGTAATCGGATTTTCCATACATAAAAAAGACCAGGAGCCATGCTCCTGGTCTTTTTTATTGCCCGGCCAGCTCGTATACCGCATATTTCCCCGCAGGGACATAGCCAAGCGTTCGCGCCAGATGGGCGGAAATCGGGTTTGCCGCGTCCCATGAGGGGTGCAGCCCGCGCGACAGGCAGTCCAGCATCAGAACAGCGGCGCACGCCCGCGCAAGGCCGCGCCTGCGGTGCGCCGGATGGGTGTCGATCTCGATTTCCAGGCCGCCCGGCCAGTCCGCATAGCTGGACGCGCCGCACACCAGCATACCGTTGTGCAGGGCAACGATGCCCGCGCCGTGCGCGGCGTAGTCCGCCCAGGCGGGGTACTGCGAGACCAGATCGCGGCTCCAGCCCTCCTGCGCGGCCCGGCGGTATAGCTGCTCATCCATCCTGCACAGGGTATACCCCGCAGGCGCCGCGGCAAAGGCGCGCAGATGCTCCCGGTTAAAAGTATCCTGCTTGCGGAACGCATACCGCACCGACCGCCGTGCCTGGGGGTAAATCGCCTCGATCAGCGCATCCCAGCTCGGCGTACGCGGGATGAAAATAGTGTACGGCCGCGTTTTTTCCGGCTGCCACGCTGCGACCGCTGCATCCGGTGCGCCCGCGAAAAAGCAGAAATCCCCCACGCGCACCTGCGCCGACCGAAAATCTGCGTCCGCCACTGCATACCCCATGCGGCCGGACAGGAACGCATACAGCATCCCCTCCTCCCAGCCGTCCAGCAGGGGTGCAAGCGCCGCCGGTTCGGAAACCCGGCAGATCACAGGATCACCAGCTGCTTGGGCGCTTCGGTCAGGTTGATGCAGCCGTCCTCAATCACATACAGCATATCCTCGATGCGCACGCCGAACCGGCCCGGCAGATAGATGCCCGGCTCCGCCGTCACGATCGCACCCGCGGGCAGCGGCGCTTCCCCGCGCGGCCCGGCGGTCGGCGCTTCGTGGATTTCCAGCCCCACGCCGTGGCCGAACCCGTGGCCGAACGCCTCGCCATAACCCGCGTCCGCAATGACCTTGCGCGCCGCGCCGTCCA
>USSI01000080.1 GCA_900557315.1 uncultured Butyricicoccus sp.
CCTGCCGGTCCCCTAAAATGTGAAATGCCAGCCCATGGCAAAGCCTGCCGTATTTTTGATCCAGCTCCCGGATTGCCTGTTCGGAACGTCCGAAAAACAGTGCAATGATCTCTTCGTCTTTCATGACCGGCATCACCTCCTTTTCCCTTTGCCTATATACTACGCTTTGCAGCTGGAAAACTACAGGCCTGCGAACAATTTTTTGCGAAGCGATCTTATTTCTGTCTGCCATATGTGCGCCCATACCGGGCGCGGAAGGCAAGGGGCGGATTTTCAAAAAAGTATTGACTTGGAGTAAGCTCCAGGGAGTATGATATAATCAAAGGGAAACCATGTAACTGTGGAAGAATACAGAAGGAGGAATTACAATGGCAAATCAGAAACCGGTTCCCGGCACCAATGGCGACCACTATGTCCCGTATGCGGAGCGCGCCGGGGAAGAATCCGTTGTTTACTTTACGAGGGACCTGTCGGCGGAGGGACTGCGCCGCATTTTCAGCCGCGTGAGCAGTAGCCTGACCGGAAAAACCGGCATCAAGCTGCACACCGGCGAGCCGCACGGACCCAACATCATCCCGCGTCCGTGGGTAGAGGCATTGGTGAAAAACGATCTGCCCGAAGCAAATATTGTCGAGACCAACACTTACTACGAAGGGGACCGCTACACAACCGAGCAGCACCGTGAGACCCTCAAGGTCAACGGCTGGACCTTCTGCCCGGTGGACATTATGGACGAAGAGGGCGTGGCCGCGCTGCCGGTAAAGGGCGGCAAGTGGTTCACCGAAATGCACATGGGCAAGAATATTCTGGATTATGAGTCCCTGTTTGTTCTGACACATTTCAAGGGCCATATGATGGGCGGCTTCGGCGGCTCGAACAAGAACATCGGCATCGGCTGTGCGGACGGCCGCATCGGTAAGGCGGAAATCCACACGGTTCCCGGCTCGGACAATATGTGGAGCATCGCTGAAGAAGAGCTGATGGAGCGCATGACCGAGTCCAGCAAGGCGGTTGTCGATCATTTCGGCGAGCATATCTGCTTTGTCAACGTGCTGCGCAACATGTCGGTCTCCTGCGACTGCGAGGGTGTGGCGGCCGAGCCGGTCGTGACACCGAACATCGGCATTCTGGCCTCGCGCGACATTCTGGCAATCGACCAGGCGTCGGTTGATCTGGTTTACGCGCTCAAGGCAGAGGACCGCCATGCGCTGGTTGAGCGCATCGAGACCCGTCACGGCCTGCGCCAGCTGACCTATATGAAGGAGCTGGGCATGGGCAACGATCGGTACCACCTGATTGACATTGACAATGGTGACACGGAGATCACCACGCAGGATGCGGTCAAGGACGTCGTCCCGTTCGAGGGCTGACCGCAAACAAAGGCAAATAAAAGAATCCCCGGGTGCGGTGCGCCCGGGGATTTTAATATGTATGCTGCACAATTCAGTAGGAAACACGCATACGCGCCCAGGGCATGAAATCGGGCGCTGCGGCTGCTCTCAGACGTAATTTTTCAGGATATCCCGGCGCATCCGTGCGATAATGCGCTTTTCCAGACGTGATATGTAACTCTGCGAAATGCCCATCAGGTCGGCGACTTCCTTCTGGGTCATCGCCTCGGGCAGGCCGAGGCCGAACCGCATGGAGATGATTTTCCGCTCGCGCGCAGGCAGGCTGTGCAGCGCGTGCAGCAGCAGTGTGCGGTCCACATCGTCTTCCAGCGGGCGCAGTACGCTGTCCGGTTCGGTGCCGAGGATGTCGGACAGCAGCAGCTCGTTGCCGTCCCAGTCCGAAGAGAGCGGTTCGTCGAGCGAGACTTCGGTGCGCCGTCCGGCAATCTTGCGCAGGTGCATCAGGACTTCGTTTTCAATGCATCGCGAGGCATAGGTGGCAAGCTTTACGTTTTTATCGCTCCGGTAAGTGCTGACCGCTTTAATCAGTCCGATGGTACCGATCGAGATCAGGTCCTCGGTACCCACACCGCTGGATTCGAACTTGCGCGCCAGGAATACCACAAGGCGCAGGTTGTGCTCGATCAGTGTGTTGCGCGCCTGCTCGTCGCCCGCCTGGCAGGCAGCAACAGCCGCGGCCTCTTCCTCGGGGGAAAGCGGCGGCGGCAGTATCTCGCTGCCGCCGATGTAATAGACCGCCTGCCTGGCAAACAGGCGGTGCAGCTTTGCGATGATCCATTCGATTATCATGCATCTCTTCCTTTCACACACCGATGAGTCCTTCGTAAGCGCCCTGCCCAAGATTCGCCGGCCCGACCGCACAGACGCAGTCAAGCGCGGAACCATCCGCACGATGTACGCTGTCCGGGCGGAAATACAGCAGCAGGCCATCCGCGGTGCCGACGGCGCGGTACGGCAGCAGCCCGCAGCGGCGGGCACTCCCGGACGGCAGGGCGGCGAACAGGCTGGCGGCGTCCTGTCCGCCGTCCGGCGGCAAGCCTTCCAGCAGCCCGGCGGCACAGCCGCGTTCCAGCACAACCACCGGGCGGCCGGACACCGGTTCGGACAGGTCGTTGCCTGTGTCGTGCAGCACGGCTACCTCGCGTTCGCGGCCGTCAATGCAAATGGTCAGGCGCTCCACTTCGCGGCGGAGCGGTCCATGCAGCGCATCGCCGCGCAGCAGGACACCGCTGACCGCGTATCCGACTGCCGCCGCAAGCAGCAGAACCCGCAGCGGCACGGCGAAGTAATACCCCGCGCCATAAAGCAGCTGCCGGCCCGCTGCGTGCCCCAATGCGGCGGCCAGCCCGGCAAAGGACGCCGCAACCACCATGTACAGTGCACACAGCCGGGCAAACGCGCCCTGCACGCCGAAAGCGGCTGCACAGATGCCGATCCCGGCGAGCACCCGTATTGGCAGGGCGGCAAGCCACGGCTGCACAGCCGACAGCACTGCATACCCGCCGCCAGCCGCCGCGGCGAGCAGCAGGCGCAGCCGTTTGACCCGCGCGCCGCCCAGCCGCGCTGCGGCAAGCAGGGTTATGTAATCCATCAATACATTCGCGCCAAACAGCACATCCAGATAAACGACCATGCCGCACCTCCGCCTGAGGACTATCTTATCACAGCGGGTGCACAATATTTGGCGAACCGAGGACGGCCCGTCGCAAACCGGGCGGCTGTAAGATGCCCGAAGCCGTCCTGGCAGATGATGCGGGACGGCTTCGGACATAGGTAGTATGTAAGTGATATGGGCAGGAAAAAGGATGGATGGAGAAAAAACAGCAAGGGAACCGGCGCTCAACCCAGCTCCCTTGCTGTGTTTTTATCATACTGCAAATTGCAGCTTGTGTCTATCTGTAAATATTCACAAATCGAGAAAGAATAACAGGGTCAGTTTGGGGAAACTGCGAACTGCGCGAGCAGCTTTGCCGCGCCTTCGACGTCGGACGCTGCGCACATCTCACTGGGCGAGTGAACATAGCGCGTTGGGATGGACACAGCGCCCGCCTGCACGCCTGCACGCGCTTTTTGCAGCGCAGCGGTGTCCGTGCCGCCGAACGGCATAATCTCACGCTGGGTGGGCACTGCGCAATCCGCGCCTGCCTGCTCGAGCGCATCGCACACCGCAGGAGTGCAGATGACCGAACGGTCCATCACCTTGACAGCCGGGCCTTTGCCCATATCGACCGCCATCGGGGTCTTGCGCTCGGGCATATCGCCTGTGTCGGTCACGTCCACCGCGATTGCGATATCCGGCTCGACCGCGAATGCAGCCGCGCCCGCACCGCGCAGGCCGACTTCTTCCTGCGCCGTGAACACGAAGTACAGGTCGTTTTCGGTCTCCGTTTCGGCCAGCTGTTCCATCATCAGCAGCAGGGTGACACAGCCGATGCGGTTGTCCAGATACGGGCCGCAGAGCACGCCGTTCTGCTCGAAGCGCGGCGCTTCAAATACAGCAAAGTCGCCGATCTGTACGGCCTTTTCCGCATCCGCCTTGTCCTTGGCGCCGATGTCGATGAACAGGTTGTCCATCGTCAGCTCTTTGAACGGCGTTTTTTCCTCGTAGGAAATCACGCCGCGCGTGCCGTTTGCAAAACGCACCTGGATGTTAATCAGGTCGCCCTTGAACAGACCGCCGACCTGGGAAAAACGGATAAAGCCCTGCTCGTCGATCCAGGTCGCCACCACACCGATCGAATCCATGTGCGCGGCAAACAGCAGCTTTTTGCCCGTGCCCTTTTTGCGGCAGATCAGGTTGCCCAGCGCATCGGTTGTGATGTCGTCAATATATTCGCCTGCGATGGCGGCGATCGTCTCGCGCACCGCATCCTCGCGGCCGGACGGGCCGAACGCGCCGCCGACCTCGTTCCATAAATCAAAAACCTTGCTCATTCGTCCTCTCCTCCGAGTTCTTCCAGGAATGCGCGTGCGGCCGCCAGCACCGCCTCGCAGTCCGATACCGCCGCCACCGAGGACGGCGAATGGATATACCGCACGGGCGCGGCCGCCGCGCACACGCGCACGCCTGCCCGGCTTTTGTGAATGCGTCCTGCGTCTGTTCCGCCGGAAATCCGGGTTTTGGTCTGCCACGGGATGCCGCGCTTGGCGCAGGCGTTGCGCAGCAGCTCGAACAGCCCGGCGTCGTAGATGGTCGCACCGTCCATGAACGGCAGCACCACGCCGCCGCGTACACGGCAGACCGCCTTGCCGTCCGTCACCTCTGCAAGGTCGGCGGCGGTCGTGCCCTCGAGCACAAGCGCAAAGCCCGGATCAAGCGCGTACGCCATGCTTGCTGCGCCGCGCAGCCCGGTTTCCTCCTGCACGGTGAAGCAGAACCAGGTGTCAATCGGCGGCTGCTCCTCGAGGAGCGTGAGCAGCGCCGCACAGCCCACGCGGTCGTCGATGGCTTTCGCCTTCAGCAGGCCGTCGCCAAATTCTACTACAGCGGAGTCAAATACGCCGTAGTCGCCCGGCGAGACCTTGGCTTCCGCCGCAGCGCGGCTCGTCGCGCCGATATCAATATATAAATCCTTGGCCTTGGGCATGGTACGGCGCTCGGCGGCGGTTGTCAGATGCACCGCCTTGATGCCGATGACGCCGGTCACGTCACCGAAACGCACCGCGCGGCCAATCACAACGCGCGGGTCAACCCCGCCGACAAAGCCGAATTTCAGCATACCGTCCTCGGTGATCTTTTTGACAATCACACCGACCTCGTCCATGTGCGCGCAGACCACAACCGGGCGGTCGAGCGCTGCTTTGCCCTTGCGGAACACCATCACATTGCCGATGGCATCGGTTTTGATCTCGTCCGCGAAGGGCTTTGCCTGTTTGAGCACGAATGCACGCACCGCATCCTCACAGCCGGAGGGGCCGGGCAGCGCGCACAGCGTTTTGAGCAGCTCGGTCATGCGCCCACCTCCCCGTCAAAGGTGCGGATGAACTCCGCAATCAAATCGGCCACGTCCTCCACATCGGACAGCTGCACGACCTCGACCGGTGTGTGCATGTATTTCTCCGGGATGGAGAGCAGCGCGGTCGCAATGCCGCGCGCAACGATCTGCATGGTCCACGCGTTCGTGCCCGTGTTGCCCTCCATGACCTCGAGTGTGTACCCGATGTCATTCGCCTTGGCAGTTTTGATAAGCCGCTGCGTCAGCCCGCGGTGCAGGTTTGGCCCTATACCGATGGCGACGCCGCTGCCTAGCTCAAACGTGCCGTCCGAGGGCCCGTCCGGCGTTTTGCCATGCGTGACATCCACTGCGATGGCGTATTCCGGCTGTACGGCGAACGCGCCTGCCTGCGCGCCCAGTCCGGTGACCTCTTCCTGCGCGCTGATGAGAACCGCCACATTGCATTTGAGTTTTTTGGCCTTTTTGAGTTTTTCCATTGCAAGCAGGATCGCCGCGACGCCCGCACGGTCATCCAGACATTTGCTGCAATACTGCCCGCCGAGCAGTTTCACGGGTTGCTGGGCAAATACAATCGGTGTGCCGACCTGGATGCGGCTTTTCGCGTCCGTGAGGCCGGTGTCGATCGTCATCTGGTCGATGGGCACTGCCTTGTCCTGCTCGCCCGCTCCCAGCAGGTGCGGCGGCAGGCAGGACACCACGCCGTACAGCGGCTCGTCCGCAAGGATGGTGACCTCGCCCGCGAGCAGCATGCGCGGGTCTACGCCGCCGACCGGCGCAAAGCGCACAAAGCCGCCCTCCAGCACCTCGGTCACGACAAAGCCGATCTGGTCAAGGTGCGCATCCAGCAGGATGGTTTTGGCGTTCTTTTTGCCGCATTTTTTCAAGGCGAGCACATTGCCGTTGCGGTCAACCTCAACTGTGTCACAGTATGGTTCGAACAGCTTGGCAACTGCCTGCGCCGCCTGTGTTTCAAACCCGCTGACCGCCGGCAGTGCGCACAGCGTTCGCAGGGTTTCTGTAAGCTGCAAGGATAATTCCTCCTTTTTGTGTAGAATATGTCCTGTGTTTATTATAACCGTTTCTCCGCGCAGATACAATACGGGAATGCTGGTTTACATGCCTCTTAACGCCTGTTCCTGCGGGCAGTTCCGCTACATCCTGCTGAAACGGAAGCGCGAAGAGAGGGGGCTATGGGGCGCGCACAGCACGGCTTGCGCGGACGG
>USSI01000081.1 GCA_900557315.1 uncultured Butyricicoccus sp.
GGGGATGTGCGGGCGCGTGGTGGGCGGCCACTGGGGCCGCACCGCCAAGCTGGGTGAGCTGGCGCTGGCTAACAAGCTGGAGGCTTATAATCTGCCTCAGGGTGTCATCACCCACATGTACCGGGACATCGCCGCCCACAGCATCGGCACCATCACCCATGTGGGCCTGAACACGTTTGTGGACCCCCGGCTCGGAGGCGGCAAGCTGAACGCCCGCACCCATGAGGACCTTGTCAAGCTGGTGAACATTGACGGGCAGGAGCGCCTGCTCTATAAGCCCATTCCCATCAATGTATGCCTCGTCCGTGCCTCCTATGCTGATGAATACGGCAACTGCACCGTCCACCGCGAGATCGGTTCTCTGGACATTACCGCCCAGTGTCAGGCCGCCAAGAACTCCGGCGGCATCGTCATCGTGCAGGTGGAAAAGGTTGTGCAGGGCGGCACACTGGACCCCCGGCTGGTGAAGATTCCCGGCATCTACGTGGACGCCGTTGTGGTGGGCGCTCCCGAGGACAACAGCCAATGCCTCGGTATGCCCTATGACGGAGCTTTGGCCGGGGAGTTCCGTATTCCAACGGACTATATCCCCCCGCTCCCCATGGACGTCAAAAAGGTCATTGCCCGCCGGGCCGCCATGGAGCTGCCCCGGGACGCCATCGTGAACCTCGGCACCGGCGCACCCGAAAAAATCGCGGGTATCTGCGCCGAGGAGGGCATCACCGACCGAATGACCCTGACCGTTGAATCCGGCCACATCGCCGGTATTCCCTGCGGCGACGCTCAGTTCGGCGGTGCGGCCAATTCCATGGCCATTCTGGATCAGAATGTCCAGTTTGACTTCTATCAGGGCGGCGGTCTGGACGCGGCGTTCCTCGGTCTTGCCGAGACCGCGCCCAACGGCGATGTGAACGTTTCCAAATTCGGCACCCGCCTTGCCGGAGCCGGCGGCTTTATCGACATCACCCAAAACGCCAAAAAGGTTGTTTACTGCGGCACGTTCACCGTCATGGGGCTTGAAACCCGGTGCCGGGACGGGCGGCTGGTCATTGAGCAAGAAGGCACAAGAAAAAAGTTCGTCCGGCAGGTGGAGCAGGTCACCTTCTCCGGTGACTACGCCAACCGGGTCCACCAGCCCGTTCTGTACATCACCGAGCGCGCCGTGTTCGAGCTGCGTCCGGAGGGCGTTACCCTGATCGAGATTGCCCCGGGCATTGACCTGCAGACCCAGGTCCTTGACCAGATGGAGTTTGAGCCGAAAATTGCTTATCAGCCGGACGGCACGGTCAAGCTGATGGACGCCCGTATCTTCCGTGACGAACTGATGGGGCTGGCAAACGATTAATTTCCGATTCATTTAAGGTACGCCTTGTGCAAGTGTTGGACAAATTCTGATTTTTTATCAAATCTTACACAAACCTCTTGCACTTTCCGTTATATTTGCTAAAATATTTACAAATTTGCTTTTGCAAATAGACCAAACTGCACCAAATAAAGAATAGTGAAGAAAAGGAGAAAAACCCAATGAACGTTTACATCTGTTCCGCTGCCCGTACTGCCATTGGCACTTACGGCGGCACCCTCCGCGACGTACCTGCTGCCCAGCTCGGCATTGCCGCTGCCAACGCTGCGATTGAGCGCGCTGGTGTGGATAAGGCTGCTATTGACGAGTGCCTGTTCGGTCAGGTGCTCCAGGGCGGCGTAGGCCAGAACGTGGCCCGCCAGGTATCGCTCGGCGTCGGTATGCCGCTCGAGACCCCCGCTATGACGCTCAACAAGGTCTGTGCATCCTCCATGCGCGCGATTTCGCTGGGTTCCCAGATCATCCGCTCTGGCGAGGATCAGATGATGCTGGTCGGCGGCTGCGAGTCCATGTCCGGCGCACCGTATATTTCCCGCAATACCCGCTGGGGCGCCCGCATGAATGACGTCAAGCTGGTCGATATGATGGTTTACGACGGCGTGTTCGATGTATTCAACCAGTACCATATGGGTGTCACTGCGGAAAACGTTGCTGAGAAATACGGCATCACCCGCGAGATGCAGGATCAGATCGGTTACGAGTCCCAGATGAAGGCGGCAAAGGCAATTTCCTCCGGCCGCTTCAAGGATGAAATCGTTCCGATCGAGGTCAAGAAGAAGAAGGAAACCGTTATCTTTGATACCGATGAGCATTGCCGTGCACAGACCACGCTCGAGGGTCTGGCAAAGCTCCGTCCGGCCTTCAAGAAGGACGGCACCGTCACCGCAGGCAACGCTTCCGGCATCAACGACGCCGGCGCTGCCATGATTATCGCTTCTGAGGATTTCGTGAAGGCGCACGGCCTCAAGCCGCTGGCAAAGATCCGTGCATTCGGCTCCGTCGGCTGCGACCCGTCCATCATGGGTGTCGGCCCGATCGAATCCACCCGCCAGGCACTCAAGCGCGCCGGCCTGACCGTCGCCGACCTTGAGCTGGTCGAGTCCAACGAAGCGTTTGCTGCACAGGCTGCTGCGGTAAACCGCGAGCTTGGCTTCAATATGGATATCGTTAACGTCAACGGCGGCGCAATCGCGCTGGGCCATCCGATCGGCGCTGCAGGCTGCCGCATCACCACCACGCTGATCTACGAAATGATTAAGCGCGACCTGACCATCGGCCTTGCCACCATGTGTATCGGCGGCGGCATGGGCGAAGCCATCATCGTCGAGCGCGACGAGCTCTGCAAGTAACCCCGTCAATTTCAGGGGGCAGCTTTGCCCCCTGAATACGGATACGATGCAGGGTAAGGTTCTGCACAATACCATCAGAAAATAAGATTTTTCTGTTCTATTCAAGAGATAAAGTCAAAGCTGTGCTTTGGTTTTTGTCAATCCCCCGGCCTCGCCGGGTGAAATTCGGAAAGGAAGTTTTAACCAATGACCGATGTAGTAGTTGAGAAAAAAGGCCATGTAGCAGTCGTCAAAATCGAGCACATGAAGGCAATGAACGCGCTGTCCACCGATATGTATGCACAGCTGGAAGAGGCGTTTGACGAAGTTGCCAAAATGGACGACGTTTACTGTGTCGTTCTGACTGGCTCGTCCACTGTAAACAAGAAGGGCAAGACGGTTAACTCCTTTGTCGCCGGTGCAGATATCGCCCAGATGTCCACCATGACGGTTGAGGAAGGCAAGTTCTTCGGCAACGATTCCAACCGTGTCTGCTGGAAGATCGAAAACTTCAAGCGCCCGGTTATCGCGGCGATCAACGGCTTCTGCCTTGGCGGCGGCTGCGAGCTGGCCATGTCCTGCGACATCCGCCTCGCCTCCGAGAACGCCATGTTTGGTCAGCCGGAAGTCGGCCTCGGCATCACCCCGGGCTGCGGCGGCACCCAGCGTCTGGCGCGCATTGTCGGCCTCGGCAAGGCGAAGGAAATGCTCTACACTGCCCGTGGCAACTACACGGCGCAGCAGGCGCTCGAAATGGGCCTTGTCAACTACGTATACCCGCTTGAAAACCTGATGGATGAAGCCATGAAACTGGCCGAGGAGATTGCGTCGCAGGCGCCGATCGCGGTTTCGCTGTGCAAGGAAGCCATCAACGTCGGCATGCAGACCGATCTGAATTCCGCCCTGAAGTTTGAGGGCAATGTTTTCGGCCAGTGCTTCGCGACCGAGGACCAGAAGTACGGCATGGCTTACTTCCTGGATAAGAACAAGGAAAAGCCTGCTAAGGAGTTCAAGAACAAGTAAGCGGTTATCGCATCTGATTTTCAGAGTGAGAGAGAGGTTTTAGTATCATGAAAGTATGTGTATTCGGTGCCGGCAACATGGGCGCGCGTATCACCGAGGTTTTCCTCAACGCCGGCCATGACGTCAAGATGTTCGATGTAAAGCAGGAATTTCTGGATCGCGGCGTATCCATCATTGACGGCGACCTGTCCTTCCTGGTTACCAAAGGCAAGATCACGGAAGAGGAAAAGGCAGAGCGCCTGTCCCGCCTGTCCACCACGGTTGACCGTAAGGATGCAAAGGACGCTGAGTTCGTGATGGAGGTCATCCTGGAGCGCATGGAGCTCAAGAAAGACCTGCTGAAGGACCTGGACGCAATTTGCCCGCCGCACACCATCTTTGCTTCCAATACCTCTGGCCTGTCCATTACCGAAATGGCAGCCTCTATCCCGCACCGTGCCGATAAGTTCATCGGCTGCCACTTCTTCAACCCGGCGCAGATCATGAAGCTTGTCGAAGTAGTCCGCGCAATCCAGACCTCGGATGAGACCTTTAAGACCGCGTTTGATCTGATGGCTTCGCTGGGCAAGACCCCGGTTGCCGTAGACGAAGGTCCGGGCTTTGTTGTTAACCGTATGCTGATCCCCATGATGAACGAGGCAATCGGCATTTACGCTGATGGCATTGCTTCCCCCGCTGATATTGATGTTGCCATGCAGCTGGGCGCCGGCATGAAGTCCGGTCCGCTGCACACCGCTGATCTGGTAGGCCATGATGTTAACCTTGCCATTATGGAAAACCTGTATCACGAAACCGGCGATACCAAGTACCGTCCGCATCCGCTGCTCCGCAAAATGGTTCGCGCTGGCTGGCTGGGTGTGAAAACCGGCAAGGGCTTCTTCGATTACGATGGTCCGTTCGGCAAAGAAATCGTAAAATAATTTACTTGAAACAAAAAGGCTATTGTGCATTGTGCACAATAGCCTTTTTATCTTCCAAAAAGCACCTGAGAATTTTTACTTGAATTGCACAATTATTATCATTCATGATTGGCAGTTCCTACAAACTTACTATGTATCTATGGTAATTGTCGATTGAACACGATATAATGTTAAATGACTGGGAAATAAATTCTGACCATTGCTGCGGAAGCGGCGAAAGCGGTTATATCTGCACATAACGCTGCCACCACGGCGTATCGCATTTTGCTCAATCCCAAATGCCCGCCGTAGACCCCAAGGGTATATAAACTGGTTTCCGATGATCCCAGCATCACGGCCGCCACCCGCCCGGCATAGCTGTCCGGGCCGCAGCGCTGCATGATTTCGCTGCCCAGCGCCAGCCCTCCGCCGCCGCTGATTGGCTTTAGCAGGGTCAGCGCCGCACATTCCTTTGGGATGCCGAACAGCTGAAAAAGCGGCGCCAGGGCCGCCGCTGCGATGTCTATCGCGCCTGATGCGCGCAGCATATATACAACGGTCAGCATGCCAACCATGGTCGGCAGTATCCCAACCGCGGTCTGCAGCCCGTTTTTTGCCCCCCGCAAAAAAGTCGGGAAAACGTCTACCCCTTTATACAGTGCGTATAACCCCGTTGCAGCCAACAGGATTGGAATAAAAGCGCTTTGTACGATCTGCATATGCTTCCCCTTTCGCCAGTGTCTGAAGCTATTTTAAATTCCAGGAAATATTTTTGGAAATAACAGGCAATTCGACAAAATTTGTACTTTGCATATGCAATAATACAAATTGTAATCCGGGAACGCATTTCCTCCTATTTTTCATCCGGGAAAATCGGACGGAGCAGCCTGCCGCTGAGGATCACTACCGCAACCGAAGCGACCGACGCCCCCCAAACCGGCAGCATAATATCGAACGGTGCCGCGGCTCCGCAGGCTGCGCGTACAGCCGCTACGGTGGACGGGATCAGTTGTACGGATGCGGTATTCAAGGTGATTAAGGTCAGCACAGAATCCGGTGCGCCGCGCCTCCCCTCGAGCGTGTACAACCGGTCTACGGCACGCAGCCCCAGCGGTGTAGCTGCATTGGACAGGCCCAGCAAATTGGCCGTCACGTTCGCGCTGACCGCCTCCATGGCCTGTTGGTCGGATGCAGCCCGGCCGAACAGTGGACGGAGCAGCGGCATCAGCAGCCGGGACAGTTTTTCTGCCGCCCCGGAGGCCTGGAGCAGCTCCATCATACCGCTCCAGAAACACATCAGGCCGGCGACACTGATTGCCAGTGTGACCGCCTCGGCCGCACCGGTACTGACCGCTTCGGTTACGTCACCCAGCCGTCCGGTAATCACGCCGCATACGAGCGACAGCACCAGAAATGCAACCCAAACCGCGGACAACATCCGCATCTCTCCCCTCTCCTGCCCAATCTCCCCATCAAGGGATTTGGTGATATGATATAAAGAGTATAACTGAAAGAAATGAAGGAGTGTTACACACATGAAATCTACCGGTATTGTTCGTAAGGTTGATGAGCTTGGCCGTATTGTGCTACCCATCGAACTGCGCCGCACCATGAACATAGAGGTAAAGGATGCTTTGGAAATATATGTGGACGGAGATCAGATTGTGCTGAAGAAATATGAGCCGTCCTGCATCTTCTGCGGCAACGCCAAAGACATCGTCCATTTCAAGGGCAAAAACGTATGCAGCGCCTGTGCACATGAGCTTGGCCTGCTCTGATTCCATTCTGTCTTGCCGTCCCAGGCGACGGCGAGGGAAATCTCTCCCCTCCACTGAAAGAAATTGAAATGTCTTCCTGTCAGGCAGGATTGCCTTGACCGTATATACATAGAAAAGCCTTCAGAACATAATTTTTCCGGCTGTC
>USSI01000082.1 GCA_900557315.1 uncultured Butyricicoccus sp.
CCCGCCGCAGACGCGGCGGGGCTTTGTTCTGTCTGGGGCGGCTTACTCCTGCTTGCCGAACAGGCGGTTCAGGAACTTCTTCCAGCCCGGCTCGGGCGGCTCGGGATGCGAAGCCTGCTCGCGCGCCTGGTTGATGGCCTGCTGCATGAGCAGCACCTGCGCGCACAGCGGGTCGGGGACGGGCGGCTTTTTATGGTAGGTGCCGTCCGGCTGGAGCACGCGCGCCTTGACCGTGTCGTGCTGCATGGCGTACAGGATGTCGTGCAGCCGTGCGCGCACATCGTGGGAATCGACCGGGCAGGCGATCTCGACGCGGCGCTCGGTGTTGCGGGTCATCAGGTCGGCGGAGGAGATATACATTTTCTCTTCCGCGCCGCGGCCGAACACATAGATGCGTGAATGCTCGAGGAAGCGGCCGACGATGCTCGTGACCGTGATGTTCTCGGTATGGCCCTGGATGCCGGGCAGCAGGCAGCAGATGCCGCGCACGATCATCTCCACCTTGACGCCCGCGCACGAGGCCTGGCGCAGCTTTTCGATCACGTCGATATCGGTCAGCGAATTGAACTTCAGCAGGATGTATCCCTCGCTGCCCTTGGCGATCTGCTCGTCCATGAGCGCAAGGATGTTGTTTTTCAGACTGGTGGGCGCGACCAGCAGGCGCTCGTACTTGCCCTCCAGGTTGCCCATCGCCATGTTGTTGAAGAACGCAACCGCATCCGCGCCGATCGTCTCGTCCGAGGTGATAAGGGAAACGTCGGTATACTGGGCGGCGGTCTTTTCGTTGTAGTTGCCGGTGCCGACCTGGGTGATGTAGCGCACCGCGCCGCGCTCCTGCCGGGTAATCAGGCAGATTTTGGAGTGCACCTTGTAGTCCTCGAAGCCGTAGATGATCTTGCAGCCGGCTTCTTCCATGCGCTCGGACCAGTCTATGTTGTTCTGCTCGTCAAAGCGGGCGCGCAGCTCGATCAGCGCGGTGACATCCTTGCCGTTTTCCGCCGCGGCGCACAGGTATTCCACCAGCTTGGCCTTGCGCGCCAGCCGGTAGATCGTGATGCGGATGGACAGCACGGACGGGTCGTTTGCCGCCTCGCGGATCATCTGCAGGAACGGCTCCATGCTCTCGTATGGGTAGGAGAGCAGGACGTCGCGTTTGAGCGCGGTTTTGAGCAGGCTCTGCCCCGCGGGCAGCATGGCAGGCTGCTGAGGGGTGAACGGCGGGTCGGACAGCGCGGCGCGCTGCTTTTCCGGCAGATGTTCGCCCAGCGAGAACGCATAGGCCATTTTGAGCGGCGCCTTGCGGGACAGGAAGATCTGTGCGTCCGCGACGCCAAAGCGGCTGCGGAAGTATTCTTTGAAATGGTCGCTGATCGGGCGGTTCAGCTCAACGCGCACCACAGCCATGCGGCGGCGCTGGCGGAGCAGCTTTTCCATCTTTTTGCGGAAGTCGCCCTCCTCTGCGCCGAAGGTTTCGTCGTCCGGGTTGATATCCGCGTTGCGGGTGACGCAGAACACGGTTTTTTCCAAAACGTCATACATCTCGAATACGTTTCCGGTGTACTCCAGCAGGATGTCCTCAATCGGGACGTAGCGCGTTTCGTCCCCGGGCAGGAACACCAGCGCGGGCAGGGAGGCAGGCACGGGCAGCAGGCCGAGACGCTCGCTCTTTTTGTGGCCGAGCAGCGCGGCGATGTGCAGCACCTTGCCCTCAAGGTGCGGGAAGGGATGGTGCGCATCCACGATCTGCGGCGAGAGGACGGGCGCAACCACGTTTTTGAAATACTGTTTGATGTACTTGTGCTCGGCGGGGTCGAGGTCACTGATCGCGAGCCGGTGCAGCCCTTCCGCGCGCAGGTGCTGATCCACGTCCGCGAAGGCGTGGTCGCGGCGCTCGTACAGCGGTTCGACCGCGGCGTAAATATGGCGCAGCTGTTCCCGCGCAGTCATACCGGACTTGTTGTCCACATGGGTTTTGTCCACAGCGGCCATGTCGCACAGGCTTCCCACGCGGATCATGAAAAATTCGTCCAGATTGCTCGTGAAAATGGACAGGAATTTGCACCGCTCAAGCAGCGGCACGGAATCGTCTTCCGCTTCGGCGAGCACACGGGCGTTGAACTGCAGCCATGACAGTTCGCGGTTCTGTGTATAGCCCTGTTCCCAGATTGCCTGTGTCATGCGAATATCCCCCTGTTTTCCGTCCCGACTGCGCAAAACGCATACGCAGCCTTATTATAAATCTATATATTACTATTATACTGCATTTTGGCGCAGGAACAATGTGTTTTTTTGTAAAAATCGTGTAAAGTTCTGTTTTTTTTCTCTGCATGTCAGGCTTGCAGCGCGGCAAGGGGTCTGCTATACTAAAGAAATCAATCTGATAAGAGGAGGCGTCCCCCATGAGAAACATCTGGCATGACATCGACCCGCGCTGCATTACTCCGGAGAGCTTTACCGCCGTTATTGAAATACCGAAGGGAAGCAAGAAGAAGTATGAACTGGACAAGCATACCGGTTTAATTCGGCTGGACCGTATCCTATATACCTCCACACACTATCCGGCAA
Source organism: uncultured Butyricicoccus sp. (assembly GCA_900557315.1). Classification (GTDB taxonomy): domain Bacteria; phylum Bacillota; class Clostridia; order Oscillospirales; family Butyricicoccaceae; genus Agathobaculum. Next base: position 2,566 of record USSI01000082.1, read on the forward strand.
ACTATGGCTTCATCCCGCGCACCTATGCGGACGACGGCGACCCGTTGGATGTGCTTGTGCTGTGCACAGAGATTCTCGATCCGCTGGTTGAGGTGGAATGCTATCCGATCGGCGTGATCCGCATGATTGACAGCGATGAGGTAGACGATAAGATTATCGCGATCCCGTTTGAGGATCCGTCCTGGAATTCGTATCAGGATATCGGCGAGCTGCCGCCGCATTACAGCAACGAAATCTCACACTTTTTTGAGGTGTACAAGGGGCTGGAGCATAAGCATACCGCAACGTCGGACGTGCTTGACCGCACGCGCGCGGCTGACGTCATCCGCGACTGCATGCGCCGGTATGAAGTGCACTTCTGCGGCCGCCGGCCGGAAAAGGAAGCCCGGGCAGAGGAATGACGCGATTTACATAAGAAAAAAGCGAGGGGCGTTTCCCCTCGCTTTTGTTTTTCATTACAGTTTTTCCAGCAGCTGCTTGAGCCAGGCCTCGTTCATGGCGGGCGTATCCCGCAGGGGGAATTCGATCCCCAGGCGGTCGTATTTTTCAATGCACAGCTTGTGGAACGGCAGGAACTCCAGCTTTTGCAGGTTGGGGCAGTTCTCGGCGCGGGCTTTGACCAGCCGCAGATGCTCGAGGCTGTCGGTCAGCCCGGGCACGACCACATGCCGCACCCAGAGCGGCACGCCCTTCATGGCGGTCAGCTGCAGAAAACGCTCGACCTGTCCGAAATCCGCGCGGCAGTACTGGCGGTAGTCCGCGCGGGTGAGGAATTTCAGGTCGCACAGCACAAGATCGGTGTGGCGCAGCACGCGTTCGGCCTCCGCGAGGTTGCCTACGCCCGAGGTGTCAAGCGCGGTGTGCACGCCGTGCCCGTGCAGCTTTGCAAAGAATTCCTCGACAAACCCCGCCTGCAGGAGCGGCTCGCCGCCGCTGACCGTGACCCCTCCGCCGTTCCGCCAATAGGGGCGGAAGCGCAGCGCCTTGTGCACCAGCTCGTCCGCAGTGTAGGCTTCGCCGCCTTCGGCCGGCCAGGTATCCGGGTTGTGGCAGTAGATGCAGCGCAGCGGGCAGCCCTGCATAAAGATGACGTAGCGCACGCCCGGCCCATCGACCGCGCCGAGCGACTGGATGGAGTTGACATGGCCTGTCATGCTGCACACAACCTTTCTTGTGGATGATAAAATGTATTGTTCCGCTTGGGTATCAAAGGAGGGACAGCGGCCCCCTTAGAGATCATTAAATCGCCTCGTGGAACGTGCGCGAGATGACCTCGCGCTGCTGCTCGCGGCTGAGCTTGTAGAAGTTGACCGCATAGCCCGACACACGGATGGTCAGGTTGGGGTACTGCTCCGGGTGCTCGTAAGCTGCCATGAGGGTGTCGCGGTTCATGACGTTGACATTCAGGTGGTGCGCGTTCTGCGCGAAGTAACCGCCCATGATCGCGACCAGGTTGTCCACGCGATCTTCGTCGGTCTTGCCGAGCGCGCCTGGCGTGATCGAGAAGGTGTTGGAGATGCCGTCGCGGCAGTATTCATAGCTGAGCTTGGCAACCGAGTTGAGCGAGGCCAGCGCGCCCGACTGGTCTCGGCCCGACATCGGGTTCGCGCCCGGCGCGAGCGGCTCGCCCTTGCGGCGGCCGTCCGGCGTGTTGCCGGTCTTTTTGCCGTACATCACGTTGGAAGTGATGGTCAGGATGGACAGGGTGTGCACCGCGCCGCGGTAGAGCGGGTACTGTTTCAGCGCCTCGTAGAACTTTTCGACCTGCTCGCAGGCGATGGCATCCACGCGGTCATCGTCGTTGCCGAATTTCGGGAAGTCGCCCTCGACCGTAAAGTCCACGATGATGCCGTTTTCCGGGTTGCGGATGGGGCGCACTTTCGCGTACTTGATCGCGGAGAGCGAGTCCGCCATGCAGCTCATACCCGCGATGCCGAACGCCATCAGGCGGCGGACCCCGGTATCGTGCAGCGCCATCTGGCTCTTCTCGTAGGCGTACTTGTCGTGCATATAGTGGATGGTGTTCATCGCGGAGACATAGGTCTTGGCCAGCCACGGGCGGTAGAAATCCATGCGGCGGCAGACCTCGCCGTAATCGAGCACATCGCCCTCCATGACCAGCATCTCCGGGCCGACCTGCTCGAACTTGTTCTCGTCGCGGCCGCCGTTGATCGCCATCATCATCAGCTTTGCGATGTTGGCGCGCGCGCCGAAGAACTGCATATCCTTGCCCACGCGCATCGCGGAAACACAGCACGCAATCGCGTAGTCGTCGCCGAAGTGCGGGCGCATCACGTCGTCGTTTTCGTACTGTAAAGCATCCGTGTCGATCGAGGTTTTGGCGATGAACTTCTTCCAGTTTTCCGGCAGCTGCTCGCTCCACAGCACGGTCAGGTTAGGCTCGGCTGCGGGGTTGAGGTTGTAGAGTGTGTTGAGCATGCGGTAGCTGTTCTTGGTGACCATGTGGCGGCCGTCCTCGCCGATGCCGCCGACCGCCTCGGTGATCCACATCGGGTCGCCGCCGAACAGCTCGTTGTACTCGGGCGTGCGCAGGTGGCGCGCCATGCGCAGGTGCAGTACGAAATCGTCCATGATCTCCTGCGCCTCGGATTCGGTCAGGATGCCGGCCTTGAGGTCGCGCTCAAAGTAGATATCGAGGAAGGTGGAGGTGCGGCCGAGGCTCATCGCCGCGCCGTTCTGCTCCTTGATGCCCGCGAGGTAGGCAAAGTACAGCCACTGCACGGCCTCCTTGGCGTTTTTCGCCGGGCGGGTGATGTCAAAGCCGTAGGACGCGGCCATCTTGACCATGTCCTTCAGCGCTTTGATCTGGTCGGAGAGCTCCTCCGCAGTGCGGATTTCGGCTTCCGTGGTCGGGACCGCGCCGAGCGCATCCTTGTCCTTCTGCTTTTCCCCGATCAGGCGGTCTACGCCGTACAGCGCGACGCGGCGGTAGTCGCCGATGATGCGGCCGCGGCCGTAAGCGTCCGGCAGGCCGGTCAGCAGGCCGACGTGGCGCGCTTCGCGCACGTCCTTGGTGTAGGCGGAGAATACGCCGTCGTTGTGCGTCTTGTGGTATTTGAACTCCTCCTCGATCTGAGGGGAGACCTCGTAGCCGTACGCCTTGCACGCCTCGCGCACCATGCGCATGCCGCCGAAGGGGTTACAGGCGCGCTTTAAAGGCTCGTCGGTCTGCAGGCCGACGATGATCTCGCTGTCCCTGTCCAGATAGCCCGGGCCGAATGCGGTGATGGTGATGACGGTTTCCGTGTCGATATTGCGCACGCCGCCCCTGTCTCGCTCCTCGGCCAGCAGCGCGTCAAACTTCTCGCGCAGCGCGGTGGTGCGTGCGGTTGCGGGCGCGAGGAAGGCGCCGTCGCCGTCGTACGGGGTGTAGTTTTTCTGGATGAAGTCGCGGACGTTGATCTCGTTCTGCCAATCGCCGCCGATGAAGGTTTTCCATGCGTTCATGTGATCTGTCTCCTCCTGCTTTTGGTTCGGCTGCCCTTTTTTGGCGCACAAAAAAGGGCAGCATCGCGTGATTTACTGCGACACTGCCCAGACGGTCGGCATTCAATGCGGAACCCCCTGCTCCCCGGTGGTTTGCGCTCCACCTTTTGTCCGTCAGTTGCAGGGGATCTTGTCTTGGCTACAGGATATCATAAAATCCGCACCGCGGCAACTGCGAAATCGCACAAATTTTCCGGCCGGAAAACGTGCTTCTCTGCATCAGGAATGAAAAACGGAAGGATTGGCGGCAGCTGGTAAAACATACAAAATATATCTTCACAAGCGGGCGGAAAAGGGGTATATTTAATATATGAATTCTTTGCAGGAGGCGATCTTATGAAAATCGGTATGCTGACCAGCGGCGGCGACTGCCAGAGCTTAAATGCTACCATGCGCGGCGTGGCGAAGGCACTTTATAAGACTTACGACGACGAGGTAGAAATCATCGGATTTGAAGAC
>USSI01000083.1 GCA_900557315.1 uncultured Butyricicoccus sp.
GGGACCGGTCAGGGTCGTTGGTGGCGGTGGTGCGGTAGACCTTCTCGTTGGTCTTGTCGGTAAAGGTGATCTCATCCCCCTCGATTTGGACCTGGCCCACATTCTGCTCATAGGTCATGGACATGAACTGATCGTAAGTCACATCCTGGACCGGGGTCTCCAGCATGGCGGGGAACAGGGTCAAGTTCAGCACCATCAGAATGAGCAGAGCCACCAGGTAGTAATAGACCAGAGGCTTTTTAGAGGGCTGCTTCACTTCTTTCATAGCGGTTTCCCATCCTTTTTCATCAAAATGTGTGGAATCGAATCGGACTGGCTGAGTACGGTGCGCACATTGTGCTCTATCTTCTGAGCGATCTTCTCCATCTGCTGCTGTTCCTCCAGGGTGACATCCTGGAGCAGCAGACAGAAGAACGCCTCTCCTGCCCGACGGACCTCTTCGCTGAAAGGCCGGGCAGGGGACAGGAGTCGGAGATGCTGGATCCGCCGGTCCCGGGGGTCGGGCAGCGCCTCCAGCCATCCCCGACGCACCAGACCCTCCGCCGCCCGGGAGACAGCGGATTTTTTCAGCAGCTGAGTCTCGCAGATGTCCCGGGCGGTGTCCAGGGTTTTATCACAGGAGAGCAGGAACATCACCTCTGCCTCGGTGCGGGAGAGGGACCACTCCTGAGCCAGCTCGTCCAGCATCCGGCAGTAGAGGCGGCGGAAGGGCTGGCCGGTCAGGGCGGTGAACTTCTCCTCCAGCCCGGTCAGTTCAGCGGCAAAGGCTTCTTTGTCCGCGATGGTGGACATATCCGGGTGGTGCAGCGTGTGGTTGCCCACGATGTGCCCCTCATCCACCATGCGCTGCACAAGTTCGGGTGCGGTATCAATGTAATTGCCCACCACAAAAAAGCAGGCGGGCGCGTTATGCGCCTTGAGCGCATCCAGGATCGCGGGCGTACAGCCGTTCTCATAGCCCGCGTCAAAGGTCAGATAAATGGTCTTTTTGTCCGTGCCGCCCAGATAATACGCGCCGTACTGCGCCAGTTCGCCGGCGGACACATTGCCCACCGGGGGCTGGCCGTTTGTCTGGAAAGACAGGCCCCAGTCGCTGATGGACGCGGCAGGCTGCGCTTCGGCGCCGGTCTGCGCGGCGGATGGTTCGGACTGCGGCAGTACGAAAAACAGTGCGGCAAGCAGCACGCAGACACCGGCTGCCGCGCCAATGCGGTACAGGACATCGCGGGTGATGGTGATGAACATGGTAAACGCCCCCTCGTCCATACCATATGCAGGGCGCGCACCGGATATGCCGCCACGCGGCGGGGTGTATGCGCCTGCGCCGCTATTCCCGCGCACAACGCAGAAAACACCCGCAAACTGCGGGTGTTTTCCTGATAAATCCGGCAAAACCGGCTGTATGGTGTGTTAATCGACGAGTTTGTCCAGTTCCTTGACGTGCTCGGTGCCGGTCGCGGTCGAATGCTCCGCCTGCTTGGCGTACAGCCCGACCTGCGCCGCGGATTTCTTGATGGGCTGCATGGTGCCCGCGCCCGCAACACAGCCGCCCGGGCAGGCCATGCCCTCGAGCAGGTAGCCGTTGTACTTGCCCGCCTTTGCCGCCATCATCATCTTGCGGCATTCGCGCAGGCCTTCGGCATTGGTGACCTTGACCTCGCGGTCCGGGTATTTCTCCTTGATGACATTGACAACCGCCTGCGCCACGCCGCCCGAGACCGCAAAGTTACGGCCGTCCGTCGAGGCGTCGTTGACGCCGTGCGGGTCTTCCGGCAGCGACTCCAGATCAACATGGCGTGCATCGAAAATACCGGTCATTTCCTCAAAGGTGAGCACGAAGTCCACCTCACTGCGCACGTCCTTGCGCATCGCTTCCAGCTTCTTTGCTGCGCAGGGGCCGATAAAGGCGACCTTCGCGTCCGGATGGTGATGCTTAATCAGGCGTGCGGTCAATGTCATGGGCGTCAGCGCCATGGAGATGCATTCCTCATGCTCCGGGAACAGCTTTTTCGCCATGGCAGACCACGCCGGGCAGCACGAAGTGCCCATGAAGGGCAGCTTCTCCGGCACCTCCCTGACGAAGTCCTCCGCCTCCTGCGCGGCGCACAGGTCGGCGCCGATGGCAACCTCGAGGATATCCGCAAAGCCCAGCTGCTTCATCGCCGCGCGCAGCTTGCCCGGCGTGACCTTGGGGCCGAACTGGCCGACAAACGCCGGCGCGACCGCTGCGTAAACGCGCTCGCCCGCCTGGATGGCGCGGATCATCTGGAAGATCTGGGACTTGTCCGCAATGGCGCCGAACGGGCAGTTGACCAGGCACATGCCGCACGAAACGCACTTGTCGTAATCAATATCCGCCTTGCCGTTCTTATCGCTGTGGATCGCGTCCATGCCGCAGGCCACGGCGCACGGACGCTCCTGCCGGATGATAGCGTTGTACGAGCAGACGTCGATGCAGCGCCCGCACTTGATGCACTTTTCCTGGTCGATGTGCGAGCGGCCGTTGAAGCGGTCGAGCGTCACTGCGCCCTTGGGGCAGACCTCCACGCAGGGGTGCGCCAGACAGCCCTGGCAGCCCTCGGTCACCATGACCTGATTCTCCTTGCAGGCGTTGCAGGCAAACTTGATGATGTTAATCAGCGGCGGCGTATAGTAGGTTTCCTCGCGCGTCGCGGCCTCAATATTGTCCGACAGCGGGGAATGCTCGGCCGCGCTGCGGCAGGGCAGGCCCATCGCCAGGCGCAGGCGTTCGCCGACGATTGCGCGCTCGAGAAAGATATCGTTGCGGTAGTTGCCGACCTCGCCCGGGATGATCTCGTACGGGAGTGCTTCGATACGCCTGTCGGTCGGCCACTCGGTGTGGTAGGCCATACGGGCCACTTCGCAGAAGATTCTCCGGCGGATCTCCTGGATGCGGGTCTCTACGCCTCTCATAGTTATGGTATCCTCCTTAATATAACGAATAACGATGTAGTGATGGCATACGGGACGGCGGACCGCCCCTGGCAGAACAGATATTTACCTATAATCAGGATACAAGAAATGCCATGGCTTGTAAAGGCTCAAATTGTAGAAAATTTAACAATTTTTCATCAAATTTTTCGCATCCTGTCCAGCCGCCTCACGCCGTTGTGCGGCGTGCGGCCCGCCCCAGTGTGGAGTACAGCACGCCAAACACAATCAGCGCTGCACCGACAAAAAAACTCCAGTCCATGCGTTCATGCAGCAGCAGCACGCCCAGCACCATCGAGGTCAGCGGCTGCACAGGATAGAACAGCGAGCAGGTGCTCGCCTCCACGCGGGAAAGGCTGTAGTTCCACAGCGCCTGCGGCGCTGCGGTGCAGCACAGCCCCACGTACAGCAGCATCAGGATATACTGCGGATGCAGGAAATCCACGCCCGGCGTGGTAGCCAGTTCCCACACCATCAGCGGCAGGGTCGCTGCCGCCGCAATGCTGATGCCGTAAGTCGTAACGGCAAGCGCGTCGTACCTCTGTGTAAACGAGCGCATGACCACGCTGACCGTACTCCAGGCCAGCACAGCGCCGAACGAAAACACGATACCGGCCAGGTTGCCTCCACCCAGATTGCCGCCGACAATGCAGACCGCCCCCGCTACCGCACTGGCAATGCAGACCACCTTTTTCGCGGTCATCTGCTCGTGCAGCAGCACGACTGCAAAAAAGCAGATTGCTACCGGGTTCATGCAGTTAATCAGAGAGGCAAGCGATGCGCCCGCCAGCTTGGTGCCAAGCTGCTGCAGGCCGACCGAAAGCACATACCCGCCCAAGCCCAGCAGCAGGACATACTTCCTGTCCCCTTTTGCAATCCTGCGCGGCTTTTCGATCTTTTCCGGACGGCGCACCAGCTGAATGGCTGCCAGCACGATCGCTGAAAGGATCAGCTGCAGGCTGAGCAGCGTAAAACTTGGGACCGCCTCCATCAGCACCTTATTGGCAATGTACTGGCTGCCCCAGAGCATGGTCGTAAGCGCCAAAAATCCGTAAACCACACTGTCGCTTCTCTTCTTCCCCATAAAGCTTCCCCCTCCGGGATGTTTTCAGGAATGTATTATAGCACTGCGCCGTCTGCCCGAACAGTGTTGCTTTGTACAAACATGCAAAGTCCTCTCTGTCGATTCTGACGTATGCCGGCGTTCATTTGCACGCCTCACCGCCGGCCATCCCCCTGCTATTTTTGCAGCAAAAAAACAGCCGCGCCATAAAGGCGCAGCTGTCTGCCGTTTTAGTACACGTATTCAAATTCCAGGTCGCCGATGACGACAAAGTTGCCTTCCTGCACGCCCATTTCCTCCAGCTTGTCATATACGCCCGCGCTCTTCAGCATACGGTCCATATACTGGCGGGATTCGTAGTCGTCCACATTGACCGAACCCATGATCTTGTCCACCCATGCGCCCGAAACAACGTAGTAATCCTCGACCTTTTCGACCGTCCAGTCGCGCTCGCCCGCCGTATCCTCCACGGTCTCGACGAACTCCGGCTCATAGATGAACACCGGCGGCAGTTCCTTCAGCGCGTTCCAGGTCATGCGCATCAGCTCGGCCACGCCCTGATTGGTTGCCGCGGAAAGTTCGGCAAACTGGAAGCCGTGGTCCTCTGCATACTTGCGCAGCTTTTCGACCGGCTCGCGGTCGCCGCCCAGCAGATCGGTCTTGTTGGCGACAATGATCTGCGGACGGGCGGCAAGAAACTCGCTGTAGCCCGCCAGCTCGGCGTTGATCTTCTCGATGTCGTCCAGCGGGTCGCGGCCTTCGCTGCCCGCCGCATCTACCAGATGCAGCAGCAGGCGGCAGCGGTCGATGTGGCGCAGGAAGTCATGCCCCAGGCCCGCGCCCTCGCTCGCGCCCTCGATGATGCCCGGGATGTCCGCCATGACGAACGACTGCTCCTCGCCCACAGATACCACGCCCAGATTGGGTACGAGGGTCGTAAAGTGGTAGTTTGCGATCTTGGGCCGCGCCGCAGACACCATGGAAAGCAGCGTGGACTTGCCCACGTTCGGGAAGCCGACCAGTCCCACGTCCGCGAGCAATTTCAGCTCAAGGATGATGTCGCGCTCCACGCCCGGCTGGCCGGGCTTGGCGAAGCGGGGCGCCTGACGGGTCGGGGTGGCGAAATGCGTGTTGCCCCAGCCGCCGTTGCCGCCCTTGGCCGCGACGAACGGCTCGTCGTCCGACAGGTCCTTGATGACCTGTCCGGTTTTCTGGTCGCGGATGATCGTGCCGCGCGGCACGCGGATCATCAGGTCCGCGCCGTCCTTGCCCTTGCAGCGCTTGCTGCCGCCGTTTTCGCCCGCCGCGGCGACGTACTTCTTCTTATAACGGAAGTCCAGCAGCGTGGAGAGGTTATCGTCCACCTTGAAGATAACCGAGCCGCCGCGGCCGCCGTCGCCGCCGTCCGGCCCGCCGGAAGCGACATACTTCTCGCGGTGGAAGCCGACCTTGCCGTCCCCGCCCTTGCCGGAGACGATCTTGATCTTTGCAATATCAATAAACATTGGTTGTCCTCCTTTCCAAAAGGGAGTGTGTTCTTTTTATGAAAACAAAATCCCAGACAAACGTCTGGGATTTCATCATTATTCTTACTGCGGGTAAACGGAAACCTGCTTGCGGTCCTTACCCAGACGCTCGAAGCGGACAACGCCTTCCACCTTGGCGAACAGGGTGTCGTCCTTGCCGCGGCCGACGTTCAGGCCCGGATGGATCTTCGTGCCGCGCTGACGGACAAGGATGTTGCCCGCCGGGACGGTCTGGCCGTCCGCGCGCTTCACGCCAAGGCGCTTTGCCTCGGAGTCACGGCCGTTCTTGGTCGAACCTACGCCCTTTTTATGAGCGAAAAACTGTAAGCTGATCTGCAGCATCTGCGTGCACCTCCATTACGTTCAAAAAATCCGAATAATTCTGTTCCAGCTCGGCAAAATGCATTTTCAGCGCCATGAGCGCGTCCTGTCCGCGTTCCAGCCCCGCGCCCTGCGGCAGCGTGATGCGGATGTGCGCGCCTTCATCCTCGATCAGGGTATCGACCGGGATGTGCTGCACGTCAAACAGCAAAGCATGGGTCAGCATGACCGCGCTGGAAATCGCCGCACAGACGATGTCCTCCCCTTCCTCCGCGTAGCCCGCGTGGCCGAGGATGTCCACGGAAAGGAGTTTGCCTCCCTGCGACGAAAATGTGACCTTTGTCACAGCCTTACGCCTTGATGGACGCGATGGTCACCTTGGTATACGGCTGGCGATGGCCCTGGCGCTTGCGGTAACCCTTCTTGGGCTTCATCTTGAAGATGTTGATCTTCTTGCCCTTGCCGGTCTTCTCGACCGTGCCGGTTACAGCGGCGCCGGAAACGTAAGGAGCGCCGACGGTGAGCTGATCGCCCTCGCCTACAGCCAGAACCTCGTCAAAAGTAACG
>USSI01000084.1 GCA_900557315.1 uncultured Butyricicoccus sp.
TCTCGTGTAAAGCTGGAGATCGGTCTGTGCAAGGGCAAAAAGCTGCACGACAAGCGCGACAGCATCGCGGCACGCGATGCAAAACGCGAGATCGACCGCGCGATGAAAGAGCGTAATCGTTAAATCTACCCATGAATATGGGGCCGTAACGGGTTCGACGGGGGTGTTGAAGCCGGGATAGCGGGCCGCAGCGGGGATCTGCGTTAAAAGCTCCAACTGTTTATAAATTAAACAACAACGATTATACTCTTCAGGCTGCCTAATTAAGGCTTAGCCCGTCGGCTCAAAGAGGACCACGGCTTTGAGACCCGGCGTCGATTTAGTGGTGAACGTGTACGGGGTAAGAGTTGCCCCCGTCATGTAACATGACTCTACCAAAACGGCGAGCCTGTTTGCCGGCGCGCCGCGGCGGGAATCCCAAAAGACAAACTGCGCCCGGAGAAGTCACGGTGAATGTGCTTTCGGACAGGGGTTCAACCCCCCTCGGCTCCACCAAATTGTTAACTGATACCACCTGATAACAGGTGGTATCTTTTATTTTTATCCGGTTTTTGCAACATAAAATGCTGTTTGAAAATTTCGGTAGATATTCCGGTAGATTACGGTTTTGAACTTATGATACACTATAAGCAGGGTACTCCAAAAGCAAGAATCCGCAAGTCGGAGTCTCCCGCAACAGATACCGGTATCCGTTCTTCCGGCGCGGCTCGTGCACCGCTGCGCCGCCCACTTTATCAGAGGAAGGACGGTGAACACAAATGTCCCGCACGCGCGTCGAGCGCAACATCTCGTTTGACGACGAGAAAAAGAAATACTATGTCAATCTGGATTTCGGGCGCGACGCGCGCGGACGCCAGATCAAAAAGACCCGCACCTTTGCCCGCCTGACGGATGCCCGCAGGGCGCTGCGGCTGCACGAGGTGCAGCGCGACTTCGGCGCGCTCACCCAGCCGAATGATACCACGGTCGCCCAGTGGCTGAACTACTGGATGGACGCTGTCGCGCGCCCCAACCGCGCCGCGACAACGGTCCACGGGTACAGCCAGATGATCGTGAACCACATCATTCCACAGCTTGGGGATATTCCGCTGCAATCGCTGTCCCCGCAGCGCATCCAACAATATTATGCTTACCTGTGCAACGACTGCGGCCTGTCCCCTAACACGGCGCGCAAGCACCATGACCTGCTGCGCAACACGCTGCGGATCGCGGTCATGCAGGACGTGCTTGTCCGCAACCCGACCGACCGCGTGGAGCCGCCCAAGTTCAAGCGTCCTGAGCCGCATTTTTACGACGTCGAATCCCTGCTCCGGCTGCTGGATGCCGTCAAGGGCACCCGCTTGGAGCCGGTCGTCTATCTCGCGGGCTATCTCGGTCTGCGCCGTGAGGAAATGTGCGGTCTGCGCTGGAAGGATGTCGATTTTCAGGGCAACACGCTGTGCATCCACCGCGCCCGCACGATGGCCGGGTCACAGGTGATCGAAAAGGACACCAAAAACCGTTCCTCGACCCGCTTGCTGCACATGCCGGACGAGGTGGTCCGCGTGCTGCGCGCCGAACGCAGGCAGCAGCGCGAGAACCGGCTGTTTTACGGCGCGGACTATCATGACACCGGCTATGTACTGACCTGGCCGAACGGTGAGCCCTATCTGCCGAACTATCTGACCGAAACATTCAGCACATTTATCCGCAAAAACCACCTGCCCAAGCTCACGCTGCACGGATTGCGGCACACATTTGCGACGCTTGCCAACCACTCGGGCGCAACGATCTATAACATCAGCAAGTCGCTCGGGCACAGCACAGTCGCGACTACGTCCATGATCTACACCCATCTGCTCGACACCACGCATGAGCAGACGATCGAGGCCGTCGCGCAGAGCCTGCGCAAAGGGAGCCGGGAGAGGAAGCGGCAAAGGGCGGAATGACATCAACCAATCCCATCAGGAAGGAGGAATTCCCATGCACCTGATGCAAATCTTACGTGCGATATATGTCATCGTACCACCGTTCGTTTGTCTGCTGGCACTGGTTGTCTTTCACATTTATATTTATCAACAACGAAACCCCTCTGAACCATTTACCGACTTATCACCGCCGGACGATGTGGAACCGTCGCCGGACGCAAGTGCAGACGAACCAATGCCCGCTGCCTCAACCAATACCGTTCCGCGTATTATAATGTATTATCCCGATACATTTGCGCCGTGGCCAAGCTGTGTTCATCGGGATGATGGGCAGTATATACGCTATCTTCGCTCCAAATCCGAAGATATCCGTCTTAAACTGTCTCCCGACCAGACCTATGAGATCATCGGCACATCCGGACGTTACAAAACCTCGCTCCGCTCTTGTACTTGTCCTGATTTTGGTAAAAATCAGCACGGCGGAGCACCCTGTAAGCACATATACTTTCTCGCCCGGCACTGCAATATAGATGTAGACGGCATATTCGAGGATTATCGCAAATATGGAAGATATGGCCACGATAAAGAGCACAGCGGCTATCGCAGATAGCATCGCTGCACTGCAAACAGCCTCCCGAAGTTATTTTTGGAAGGCTGGTTTTTTCGCTTCGTGTTGGGATAGCGTTTTCAATCCGCGAGGTTAATGACAATTTTTCCTTGTTTTTCTGCTTTCCCGGCGAACTTTGCGGCGCCGCCCCAAGTATGCGTGACATACACCACAACAAAATCCGCCTGCTGAAGCATCCAGTTGTTTCTGCGGTCGATGGCAAAGCGGGGCGGGACATTTTCCATCGCCTCGGGAAACAACGTCTCAGTAAAATCATCTGTACTTTTTCCGGACAGGCATTCCAGCACTGCGGCATAGCGGATATGGGGATATTTCGCTGCCAATTCGCGCAGCGTGGCGTAAACAAGTGCGTCAAAAGAACCTTGCCGACCGACATAGAAAGTGTCTGCTTGCTGATTTTCAATCAGATTTATCAGCACGCTGCGCAGTTTGGGACGAATGCTGTCCGGGCAGTCCCGATGGCCAAAAAAGGTGCAGGCAACCATCCAATCTCCTCCTTATGGGATATATCGTAATTATACATCAGATCGGGCATTTTTACGATATATCCCATACGATTTATCGCAAGTTTTATTAAAATGAACATACGATAAATTGCAGGGAGGGAATGCGAGTTGAATATCAAAGAAGCTGTTGCAAAGCGCATTCTTGACCTGTGTGCAGAAAGGAATATTGCGGTGAACGCCTTGGCTACGGTTTCAGGGATCCCACCATCTACTGTTTATAGTATGCTGAATGAGAAAAGTAAAAATCCGGGGGTTGTTTCCATCAAGAAAATATGTGACGGCTTGGAAATCAGCATACGAGATTTTTTCGACAGCGAATTGTTTGATGACTTAGAGCAGGAAATACAATGATAAGGCGTGTGCCGTTTGGGCACACGCCTTGTTTATTTACATCTCGCCTTTCATATACCGCTCCAGATCGTATTTGAGCACGCGGATCTGGCCGCGCTTGCCGATACGGCGGCTGGGCAGGTCGCCAGACCGCACGATCTCGTATGCCGTGTTGCGGCCGATGTCGAGCACCTCCGCCACCTCAGGGACGGTCAGCGTCAGCGGCAGTTCGTCAAAGCTGGTATAACGCTTGTCAGCCATTGCCCTCGCCTCCCTTCCGAAGCGACGCCAGATAGATGCGCGTCACGTCCTCGCGTTCATGTCCGAGCAGTTTGGACACACGGCGGCAGGCCGCATGCTCGTCCATTCCATGCTTTCGGCAAGCAAGATACTGCTCGACTGCGTATGTATGCCGCAGGCCGTGACAGGTCATCGGCTGGTGCGAGTCCGCGTCCTGCACCTCGCTGCGATAGCGGTAAATGAAACACTGGAAGTTGTTGATTGCACGGTCGGTCGGCGTATCGTCCGGCACAAACAGCTTGTGCCCACGCCGCGTCTGCGCCAGCATTTTCGTGAGCTCAATGCGTGGCGTTTCTTCCAGCTGTACGGTGCGCACCTTGCCGCCCTTGCCTTTTATGGTCAGCGCGCCTACTTTCAGCGCACGTTCGCCTGCCGCCGTGTCCAGCCGGAACACTTCATGGATGCGCAGGCCGCAGTACCGCGCAAGGCACAGCGCCGCCGCATAGTCCTCACGGCCCTCGCCCCATGCTTTGCCGATCATGCGGTTAAACTCCCGCTCGCTCCAGGTGCGGTCGACCTTACCGAAGCTGCGGCGTTCCAGATCAAGCACACTGTTGTCCGGCAGCGTGTCGTATTTGACCTGCGGCATCTGATCGTGGAAAAAGCGGATCGCAGCCAGGTCGGTCTTGATGGTCGAGGCTGCTCTGCCGTTCTCCTTCAGGAATTCTGCATAGGCGAAAATATGCTTGGGCGCGATGTTCGCCAGACGCTCCAAATGATAGACTTCCGCGAGAAAATAGCAGAAGCGGCAGACCGCCTCTTTGTAACGGCGGCGTGTCTGGATGCTGCCCTGCCGGCTGTGCCGGAACACGCGCTCCACCTGCGCGAGCAGGTTTTGATAGATATGATATGTGGACATGGTATTCTCCTTTCATCCGGGAGACAGACGCAGCTCACCCATCTGCAAACGCAGGCCGTTTCTGCCCGGTTTCCCCGCATGGTCGAGAGAATCCCTACCCTGCTCAGCCGTTGTACTGTGTTTTTCAGCTGAACAGCAGGGTTTTATGCACGCAGGCGCAGCGAATCCGGCAGGCTTTGGTATCTGTCTCTGTTGTAAATTGGTTTAGCAATCATTGCCGCAAGCGCCGCATACGCGGCTGCACCCAAGGTGCGCGGCAGGCGCAAAACCGGCAAAATGCCGGCCGCACTTCGTGCGTGCGCCGTGTACCGGCTGTTGGCAGGCCAGCCGGCAGATGCATGGGTAAAACCGTGCTGCCATACACGGTCGAGGATGCGCCAGCCCCTCTTGACGTCCGCACCGGCTGTGCGGAGCGCCCGAAAAGATTTAGATAGGTACAACAGGTTTTCCCTTTCTCCGACGGCCCTGCGGATGAGCAGTTGGTCGGGACAATTCTTTTTGGCTGTGCTGCGCAAATGAGCGCATGCGGTGCCGGTTCTTGCTTCCTGGCGGCCCCTGTCTTGGCGCAGGCTGAAGCCGCTTGTGGCACGGAAGCGCACTTTGATTTTCCAAATCATTTTGGTATGGGATGTTCCATTGCTTTCGTACAGTTTTCTGATTTGCATGATTTTCTCCTTCCGATTGCACAAAAGGACACAAAACTGCCGCAGCAATTTCATGTCCTTCCTTCCAGCGTCTTTTCATCCAGTGATTGGTTACGGCTCAGGGGGCAGACTCCTCCCTGGGCGGATTACTTTGACAACACATAACTTTGACCTAAGACATACGTAGTATAGCATCCAAACGAAAAGCCGAACAGTTGAAAAATTCTCAACCACTGTACCCATAGATGGTTTAACGATTACGCAGTTTTGGGCAACGACGATTCTTATGTCTCTGCAAAAACGAAAAGACATACGACCGCCTTATCTTGCAATCATATGTCCTTACTTTGTAATTGATCGGTTTTCGAATATTTGTACAACCCGGGCAGGCATACTACCCCCTGGGCGGTTTTACTCTGACAAAATTACTCTGACATAATACAAGTGTATTGTAGCATGGCCGGGCGGGGTTGTACACTTGCAGTTTTCGCAAGACCTGATAACAGCCACATGCTGCATATCGTATGGTTTGTCGGTCACACAGATGTTTGCTTCGGTGTTCTTTGCAACTCTAAAAGCAGAAAAGGACATACAACCGCTTTATATCGCAGTCGTATGTCCCTACTTTATGATTGATCGAGTTTCAAATATTTGTACAACCCAGAGCACATACTTCCCCCTGGGCGGTTTACTCTGACAAAATTACTCTGACATGGTTCAATTGTATTATAGGGTATTCGGGCATCGTTGTAAAGATGAAAGTATTTTATCTTTTGAACCTTGCAGGTAGTGATGGGTGTGACATGAGGCAGCCATAGTTCGTAGCATAAAGATGGTATGTGTTCTGCTTGGATGAATTAATAGAATGCTTTCCTGACGCTTGTCCCCGCATACGCGGGGCTTTTGCTGGGGCTGCGGCAGTACATCTGGGACAGCTTCAGTTCATTCCCGTACACGCGAGGCTTTTACGCTGCCCGGGTTTGCCGTGCATTTGACGTGCGGTTCACCCCCGCGCATGCGGGGCTAATGATGAATTTGTCGGTTCTGCAGGGGGAGATTGCGGTTCATCCCCGCACATGCGGGGCTAATAGCTGCTCATCCTCCTGGTGCTGCGGCGTGACCGGTTCATCCCCGCACATGCGGGGCTAATTGTTGATCGCCGCAAACTTTGACCGGCGTGATCGGTTCATCCCCGCACATGCGGGGCTAATACTAAACAAAAGTTCATTATTTTACT
>USSI01000085.1 GCA_900557315.1 uncultured Butyricicoccus sp.
GAACTTTTTTCATCGTCCGTCGACCTCCTATGATGTGCGGCGCAGCACAGGTTGCAAGCGCCTTGTTTTGATTTGATAATACAAAACACCTATAGCGCAGGCTATAGGTGCTTCAGAATTGGTGGACACAAGGGGACTCGAACCCATGACCTCTCGCGTGTGAGGCGAACGCTCTGACCAGCTGAGCTACAACCCCGGCTGTTTGCTTACCTGATTATTATATCAGAAAGCAGCCGGGGGCGCAAGCCCTTTTTTACTGCTTCGGGCTGCCCCTGTCGATCTGCCCCAGCAGCGCCACAATCAGCGCGATCACGATCAGCACCGTAAAAATACCGGCCATGCCCTGCCCGAGCAGCTGGATAGCCAACTGTAACGATTCACTCATATGAACTGCGCCCCTTTCTTACATAAAGAATCCGAGGATCACGCCGCCGGCGACAACCGAGGCGATCTGTCCTGCAACATTCGCACCGACCGCGTGCATCAGCAGGTGGTTGGTGCGGTCGGCCTCCATGCCGAGCTTCTCGATCACGCGCGCGGACATCGGGAACGCCGAGATGCCCGAAGCGCCGATCATCGGGTTGACCTTGTTCCGGCAGAACAGGTTGAGCAGCTTGGCAAACAGCACGCCGACGACCGAGTCGAGCACGAATGCGACCAGGCCGAGGCACAGGATGAGCAGGGTTTCCTTGGTGACGAACTGCTCCGCGCGCATGGAGAACGAAATCGTAATGCCCAGCAGCAGGGTAATCAGGTTCGCCAGCTCGTGCTGTGCGGTCTTGGACAGGCTCTCCAGCACGCCGCACTCGCGGATCAGGTTGCCGAACATCAGGAAGCCGACCAGCGCGACCGACGAGGGCGCCACCAGGCCCGCAACGATCGACACCACGATCGGGAACAGGATGCGCGTACGGCGGGAAACGCCGCTGGCCGCATAGGGCATTTTCATCGCGCGCTCCTTTTTGGTGGTCACCAGCTTGATCGCGAACGGCTGGATGATCGGCACAAGCGCCATATAGCTGTACGCCGCGACCGCGATCGGGCCGACATACTGCGAGCCGAGCACCTGGGACACCAGAATGGACGTCGGGCCGTCCGCCGCGCCGATGATACCGATGGAGGCCGCGTCGATGATATCAAACCCAAGCGCCGCCGCCACGATGATGGTCAGGAAGATGCCGGCCTGCGCCGCCGCGCCGAACAGGAACAGTTTGGGATTGGCAAGCAGCGGGCCGAAGTCGATCATCGCGCCGATGCCGATGAACAGCAGCAGCGGGAACGCCTCGCTCGCCTCGATGCCGACCTCGAACAGCCATTGGATGATACCGTTTGTCTCGCCCACGCCCTGCGTGACCTGGTCGATGACGCCGGACAGCGGCAGGTTGACCAGGATCGCGCCGAAACCCATCGGCAGCAGCAGGGACGGCTCATACTGCTTCTCGATCGCCAGCCAGATCAGAAAGCCGCCGACACAGTACATCACAACCTGCTGCCAGGTGATCGACAGCAGCCCCTCATACAGAAATTCCATTGCATATCCCCCTTATGGGCCAAAGATTACCGGGGACACCTCCGCCCGACAAACAAACAGACCTGCGTTTTCCCTCACGGGAAACACAGGTCTGGTCATTTCAGGCAACAGCCAGAGCGGGAACCAACTTCCCCTCATGCTTGTTGGCGATGCCGCGCGGCGTACCGCGCCGACTACTCCCCTTTGTCTGGCTTTATCTTACCATCGGACAAAGCCTGCTGTCAAGCGGAAACATGCAAAGGATTTTGCATCTCAGGAGAAAATATCCGGGTTGGCGGCCTTGTGGCTCTCCCAAATCGTTTGCAGGGACGAAACGCCGTTGGCCGCATCTGCATGGGCCGCAACCGCCGCATCCGTGCCCGCCGGGTCGTCCTGCCAGCGCAGGTCAAGTTCGTGCAGGATGTTCTCGGTGTACGCGCCGTCCGACAGGGTCAGGTAATATGCCAGCTCTTCTGCAGAGCAGTTGGAAAAGTCGTTGGTTTCTTTCAGCGCCATATAGCGGTACGGGTTCAAAGACCATGCCTCGTCTGTGCTGTCCAGGCTCCACCCGGTCGGCAGGTAAATCGGCTGCGCCGCGTCGCCCAGCTGCACTGCGGTCATTGCGATGCGGACGGCATCGCCATTCGGCCACTGATAGAGGAAGCTGGTGCCGGCCCATATCGGATGGATGCGCTGGTCGCTCGCCGTGCCGCCCGACAGGCCGAGCGTCCATTCCGCGGCCTGCACCGGGTCGCGCAGGGCGGTAATGGAGGTATCCTCAAGAAGCGAACGCACATACTCCTCATAGAATGTCGGCAGCCATACTTCGTTGTCATAAAACAGCCGGAACTGTTCGAGCGAGGTTATGCCGTCGGCGGAATTACCCAGCGCTTCGGTCCGCACGGGCGCGATTTCATCCATATCCGGGAACCACGCCTGTTCTGCGCGGTGGGATGGGCGCATATCGGTCCAAATTTCCCAGACGATGGTGCACGAGCCATCCGCCGGATTGGGCTGTGTCGAAACACCGCCCATATACTGGTTAGCCACACTGACACGCGCGCCGTAATACCGCCCAAGCAGGTACAGCGCCCGCTCGTACTCGCGCCCGCGCTGATCGTCCGTCTGCCCGTCGAACGAGATCGAGCTGCTGTTCATCGCCTCCGCGGCCTGCCGCATCTCGGCATACGCTGCCGCGATTGCCTCGTCCTGCGGGTCATACTGCACATCGGACGCAAACGCCAGATAGTAGACCAGCCCGCCGTGTTCCGCCAGTTCCACGGCAGGGCTAGGGAACTGCTCTGTCCAGTTTTCTCCCCAAATGTCATGCATTTCCGCTGCGGACATCGCCATCACGGACATTACTGCACCGCCCTCGTATGGGCTGGAAAACTCGCCCGGCCAGGCATTTTTCAGGCCGAAGCGGACTTCGTCCGCGGTTTCCATCAGATACCCCTGGCTGGTAAAGCAGTCCGGCAGGGTCAGGGTGTAACCATAGGTATCGTTGTGATAGGTGGTGGAGGTGATGGTGTAATCCGTCTGGATATCGGCGCCCGCCAGCCGGAACACAAACGCGTCGGTATGCGCTGTGCCGTCCGCCGAAGTATAGGACACGGTCACGCCGCGGTAAATGTATGGTGTCAGCGTCGAGGCCAGCAATTCCGCGGCGAGATGCTCCACCGGGTAGCGGTACGACATACTGGCCGCGCCGCCCGTGTAAGAGAACGTACCTGTTTCGGTTTCCCGCTCGGTGTACTGCAGCGTGCCGTCCTCACGAATCACGCGGTCTGCAATCGTGACTTCGCCCTGCGGCGCAGGGTCAAACAGCAATGCAATCTCGTCACCCTCTTCCAGCAGCGGGATATTGCCCGCCGCATTCTGCACAGCCTCCTGCACCGTCGCGCCCACCGGCAGGGCCTCACCGTTTGCCGAAGCCTGGAAGCCCTCGTCAGACTGCGCGGCAAGGCCAACCGGCAGCCAATAATCGCCGGTTTTCTCCAGGCGCACATCCACAGACGGGCTGTTATCAATGAAGTGCAGCCGCACGACGGCTTCGGTATCCGTCTGCGAGATCAGTTCGGCGGTGAACCATGTCCGCCTCCGGATGTTTGTTGTGTTGCCTTCTACCTCTTCATAGGTTTCGCTGACATAGCCGAAGATATTTTCGACTGCGGTCAGCGGCTGTTCCAGATCGGTGAGCGGGCCGCCATTATAAAACGAGGCTACCGTTTCCCCGGTGTTGCCGTATTGCAGGTCGGGCCAGGGCAGGCCGGAGTCGTAATACAGGCCAAATATCTCGCGCATGGTATAGCCCGCGTCCTGCCCGGCCAGCTGATCCTGTATGAACGACAGGTGTTCGTCACACTGCTCCATTTCGGAAATGACCATGCGGCCATTTTCCTCACCGGCCGTAATCGCTATCGCAGAGCGGTAATCGGTCGTGCCGCCGCCGTACATCTGGAACACCGCGACGCAGGTGTTCTCATCCTTGCCCGGCACGATCACATAATTGCGGAACGAGGGGGACGAGCCGCCGTATTTGGAATACCAGATTTCTCCCATATCCGGCGTAGCCGATGCCGCGAGATGCTGCTGCTGCCGCACGAGCGCCTGCTGTTCCTCCCCGGACAGCACCGGATACAGCGGCCACACGGACTTATAGTACACCGCCCGCGCATATTGCTGCGCAAGGTCGGCGGCGGTGCGGTTGTTTCCGCCGTCGCCATAGGTGTAGTCCTGCGGCCGGCCTGCCGCCATTATGATCTCCAGCTGTTCGCCATTATCAAAGGTGTACTGCACCTCGGTCAGGTCGTTTTCACCGTCGTACGTTACGTCCCAGCTGCGGACAACCTCCGCGCTGCCGCCGGACAGCCGCAAAATTTCTCTGGAACGCTCCGCAGCGTCGGTCGCTACCGACTCGGTATAATCCGGCAGGCCGAGATCGTTTTCGTACAGCAGGCGGAAATGTTCCAGACTGTCTGCCGTATCCACAAACGGCGTGTCATTGATATAGGGGTTGCCCTCTACCCGGTCGACCTTCCACTCTTCCCCTACCTGTGTAAAATGGATGCGCTCCGCCTGGCGCGTCGGAACACTGCCGGACGCCATCCACTCTGTCACAATGACAGCCTGTGCGTTATCCGCGTCCGGAATGACCGTGTACCGGCTGACCGCGGGGCTGGAGGTGCCGACCTCCCACACCGGCTCCCCGGTTTCCCCGGCCAGCTGGTCGTACAGTTCCTGCGCCAGATCATCGCGCAGCATCTGATACCACGGCGCCGCATCGCGGTAATTGCCGCTCATCCACTGCTCGCCAAGCTGGACGATCTGCTCATCGGTCAGCGAACCGCCGCTCTCCCCCACCGAGAACGTGCAGCCGAGCGTGCCGACCAGCACCGCGACCGCCACAACCAGCGCCACGCCGCGTTTTTTCGCCCGTTTGTCAAACAGTCCTTCAAACCGTCTCATCAGCGTCTTCTTATCCCCCGTAAAACAGGACACCAGCGCGCGCCGCCTGACCTGCGCCGCGGCCGACCGCAGGATGGTCTCGCCGTAGGCGCGGCGCTCGGCGCTGTCCATGCCGCGCACAACCGCATCGTCGCACGCAAGTTCGATATCCTCCTGCGCAAACCGCGCCATCAGGTAAACCAGCGGGTTGAACCAGTGCACGGCCTTTGCCGCTGCCAGCAGCAGTTTCAGCCAAAGGTCGCCGCGCTTATAATGCGTCAGCTCGTGCCGGAAGATGAACATGGCCTCCTGCGCGGTCAGGTTTTCATCCGGCAGCCACAGCACGGGTTTGACAAACCCCGCCAGCATCGGGCAGTCCGCCGCGCCGCTGACACGCAGGAGGATTTCACGCGTGATGCCAAGCAGCTGCTTCTGCTCCCCGAGCACCGCGCGCAGGGTTTCGCTGTGCACGTCCGCCGCCTTCTGGTTCAGCTTGCGCAGGTAGCGGCGGTAATCGCGCGCCTGCCAGAACGCCTGGTACAGCATCCCGATCACCCAGATGACCGCCAGCACGCTGTCCACATGGATGGCGTTTTTCCACGTCCCGTCCGCCTGCAGCGTCTCAAACTCGCTTTCGGTCATCCACGCGCTGCGCGGCAGCTCGTGCTGCGTCTGCTGTGCCTGCACCGTTCCGACCGGGTCGTCCGCCGGCTCGGTATCCCAGTTATAGGTCACATACAGCGTGCGCGCAGGCGGCGTGATCTGCACCGGCGGGTCGGGCAGCGTAAGCTGCACCGGAATCAGCAGCCGGATTGCCAGGATCGCCCACACAAAGCAGATCGCCCGCGCCGGATAGCGCTTTTTCAGCACCTTCCGGAGCACAAACAGCGCAAGCGCGACCGCCGACACGGTCAGCCCGATCTGCACCAGATTCAGCAGCAGTTCCTTGACAGTCATATCCTACCCCTCCATTCCTACCGTCCCTGCGCGTCCAGGAAGGCGCGCAGGTCTTCGATATCCTGCTCGGTCAGCGCACCCGCGTCCGACAGGCTCGCAACCAGGTTTTTCACCGAGCCGCCGCACAGCCGCTTGACAAAGCTCGTGCTCTCCCGCTGCAGATAGGCTTCCCGCGAAACCAGCGGCGTGTAATAGTTCTGCCGCCCCTCCTTTTCGCACGCAAGGAACCCCTTATCGCACAGGCGCGAAAGGAAGGTCAGTACGCTTGTCGCTTTCCAGTCCTTGCTCACCCGCTGCTGCACCGCAGCCGCGGTTACCGGCGGCTCGAGCGACCAGATCGCCTGCATGACCTCCAGCTCCGCGTCCGGCAGACGCTTGCCCGTTTTCATCATGTCAATCCCTCCTATTACAATAAATTTGGACAGGAAAGCCGGACAGCCAGTCCGGCTTT
>USSI01000086.1 GCA_900557315.1 uncultured Butyricicoccus sp.
CCCCCATCTCCGACACGACCATCATGGCCTCTGCCGGCGCAAACTGCAACCACATCGAGCACGTCCAGACTCAGCTGCCCTACGCAGTGACCGTTGCCCTTATAAGCTTTGTAAACTTCATCATTGCAGGCTTTGTTAAGAATGCATGGATCTGCCTGCCGATCGGCATCGTAATGACCATTGTCGTTCTCTTCATCCTGCGCTCTACCGTCGGCAAGAGGACAAGCGTTGCAGCCGAAAAGTAATAGTTAATAGTATATAGAAAAACCGGCGTTGAAAATTCGACGCCGGTTTTTTATGCGGTTTTATGCCGCCAGCAGGATAAATCCCGAAACGATCAGAAACTCCGCAAGCAGGTATGTAAGCATGACTCCGAAGTGCGTTTTAAACGGCCTGCCTTTCCGGAAGCGGACGTAAAACAAAATCGAATCGGATACGAAAAAGCTTATCGCACCGGCATACATTATGGCCGTTGCAAAGCACGGCAGCGTCACGAGCTGGAACACGGTCGAAAGCGCGAATGCCCAGATGCCGATGTCGATTAAAATGCCCGAATTCATAAACAGGCCGAGGATGATGAGCGGGAACGCCGCCATCGAGCCGAACTGCGTCACCGGGATGATGGCCGAGCGCAGGCGGATCGGGAAATACCCGACCGCGTACTGCACCGCGTGCCCCGCCTCATGCGCGGCTACGCCGATGGACGCGACCGAAGTTGACGAATAGACCGCATTGGACAGACGGATGGTATTGGTGCGCGGGTCAAAATGGTCGCTAAGCTTGCCCGCAACCCATTCGATGCGCACGCCGGTCACGCCATTCTGCCGCAGCACAGCCTCGGCCGCCTGCGCACCGGTCAGGCCGCGGCGGTTCAGCACCTGCTCATAGCGGCTGAACGTGCTTTTGACCCGCGCCTGCGCCCAGAACGCTAAAATAATGCAGGGCACGACCAGCACAAGATAGTAGATATCGAAACCGTAAAACCCGTAATAAGGCATAGCTTACTCCTTTTTACTCGCCTAAAATGGTTCCTTTGGGGACTGCATGGCCGCGCAGGAAGTCCGCGCTTTTCATGCGCTTGCCGCCGACGAGCTGCACCTCGTCCAGCGCGATTGCGCCCTCGCCGCAGGCAACGGTAAGGCCCTTTTTGGGGTCGCTCTCCAGCACCTCGCCCGGCCTGCCCGTGCCGGGAACCGGCTCGGCGGCGTAAATTTTGAGCCGCGCGCCGGCGAGCGTTGTCAGCGCGACCGGCCACGGGTTGAGCCCGCGGATCAGGCAGCCGATCTCGCGCGCGGACTTTGCCCAGTCGATAACCGCCATCTGCTTATCCAGCATATGCGCGTAGCAGCTCTGGCTGTCGTCCTGCGGGCGCGGGGTGATGCTGTCCAGTTCGACGAGTGTGCGCACCAGAAGTTCCGCGCCCGCCTGCGCCAGCCGGTCAAACAGCTCGCCCGCGGTTTCCCGCGTGCCGATTTCGGTCTCGTACGTCAGCAGCATATCGCCCGTGTCCAGCCCCTCGGCCATCTGCATGGTGGTCACGCCGGCTTTTTCGTCGCCCGCAATCACCGACCACTGGATGGGCGCCGCGCCGCGCCAGCGCGGCAGCAGCGAGCCGTGCACATTGATGCACCCGCGCGGCGGGATGTCAAGCACCGCTTTCGGCAGCAGCTTGCCGTACGCCACGACGATGATGACCTCGGGCGCAAGCGCGCGCAGTTTTGCCTGTTCTTCCTCATTTTTGAGCGTTGCGGGCTGGTAAACCGGGATGTCATACTGCAAAGCCAGCTCCTTGACCGGCGGGGCGGTCAAAACCTGCTTGCGGCCCTGCGGCTTGTCAGGCTGGGTGTACACCGCGCACACCTCGTGCCCCGCGTCAAGGAGCGCCTGCAGGCTCGGCACGGCGAAATCCGGCGTGCCCATGAATACAATCCTCATTCTGCGCCTTCCTCTTTATCCTCGCCCTGCAGCTCCTCCATATCCACATACTCCTCCACCTTTTCGGTGAACAGATGGCCGTCCAGATGCTCAGTCTCGTGGCAGAAGCACTGCGCGACCATACCCTCGCCCTCGCGCTCGAACCAGTTGCCAAAGCGGTCCTGCGCGCGGATTTTCGCCCAGGTCGGGCGGGTAACGTAGCCATAAACGCCCGGCACGGACAGGCAGCCCTCGATCACGCGCTGCTCGCCGCGCCGCTCAATCACCTCCGGGTTGACCAGCTCGACCACTTCTTCCGGGTCCTTGTTGACGTCCAGCAGGACAACCACGCGGCGCAGCACGCCGACCTGCGGCGCGGCAAGGCCCACGCCGCCCGAATTCTCGAGCGTCTCGCGCATGTCGTCGATCAGGGTGTGCAGACGCGCGTCGAATTTCTCCACTTTGCGGCTGCGCTTCAAAAGCTGTTCGTCGCCCTGGGTCAAAATGTTGCGAAGTGCCATGTTAATTCAGTCCTCCATCATTCAGCATTTCCGTGTATCTATGTAAACATTCCTTTATTTTTTGCCCGTCCAGCTGCGGGAAAGCAGCGACCGGCTGCGCCGGGCCGTCCCCGCCAAGGCGTTTTTCAAACCAGCCGACATCGTGCCAGCCGTCAAATTTCCATCCCGACCCGTGCCACACGCCCACGAGCGAAAAGCCCAGCTTTTCGTGCAGCTTCTGGCTTTTTTCGTTCGGCAGGGTGACGCAGCCATACAGGATGCGCAGGCGCTGCTGTTCCAGCAGGTCGATCAGGCACCGGTACAGCGCGGTTCCCACGCCCTGCCCCTGCGCTTCTGGCGCAAGGTAAATGGACAGCTCGGCCGCCCAGTCGTACGCCGCGCGCTCACGGATGCGGTGCGCATAGGCGTAGCCGATGATTTGCCCGTCCCGCTCGCACACGAGGTAAGGGTGCAGCGCGGCGGTTTCCTCGATGCGCGCGGCGAATTCCTCCGCCGTGGGCACGTCGTATTCAAATGTGATGACCGTATCTCGGATGTACGGCGCGTAAATGTCCAGCAAAGCGGCCGCGTCGCGCTCCGCCGCCCGCCGGATGGTATAATCGGGTCGTTTCACTTGGTTTCCTCGCTTTTCAATGGAAAATGGAGAATGAAAGCCATCCCACGGCGCAATAATTCTCCATTCTCCATTCTACATTCTCCATTTTAAAATTAGGGAGGCACACAATGGAAATTGGCATCAAAGGCGAAAAGAAGTTTACCGTAACGGCTGACCAGCTGGCCTGCAACGTCGGCAGCGGCCTGGTATCCGTATTTGCAACCCCGATGATGATTGCAGCGATCGAGAACACCGCTGCCGGCAGCGTTGCGCCCCACCTCGAGGAGGGCAAGACCACGGTCGGCACGCTGGTTAATGTTTCGCACGTATCCGCCACGCCCGAGGGAATGGAGGTGCGCGTCGAGACCGAGCTGACCGAGATCGCGCCGAACGGCAAGATACTGACCTTCAAGGTCGCGGCGTATGACGAAGCCGGCCTGATCGGCGAGGGTACGCACCAGCGCGCGGTCGTCGCCAAGGAGCGTTTCGAGCAGAAGGCCGAGGCAAAGAAGAACGCATAATAAAAAGCGCCGCGATTGCGGCGCTTTCTCAATACAGGTTTTTCTTTTTGAGCATGAACCATGCAAAAAAGCACGCGGCCGCAGAGATCAGCAGCGGAATCCACCAGAAGAAATCCCCCGGGATCGCCTCTCCCCCGATATTCATGCCGTAGAAGCCAAAAATGATATTCGGGATAGTCATGATAATGGTCAGCACAGTGAGCACCTTCATGATGATGTTCAGGTTGTTGGACACAACCGACGCGTATGCATCCATCGTACCGGACAAAATGCTCGAATAGATGCCGGCCATTTCGATGGCCTGACGAATCTCGATCAGCGCATCCTCCAGAATGTCGCGGTCGTCCTCATACAGCTTGAGCACGCGGCCGCGCAGCACCTTTTCCATGGTCACTTCGTTGCCTTTGAGCGAAGCCGAAAAGTAAACCAGCGATTTGCTCAGCCCGAGCAGCTGGATGAGTTCCTCGTTCTGCAGCGAATCATACAGCCGCTTTTCAATACGTGTGAAGTCGCGCTCGATCATACGCAGGTTTTTGAGGAAGCGCCCCGCCACGCGCAGCAGAATCTGGAATACAAAGCGCGTGCGCAGTGCGGTGTGCACGCCCTTGACCGCGCCCTCTGCAATCGAACGCAGGATGATACTGTCCTCCAGGCAGATGGTGATAACCGCGTTCTGCGCCACCACAATGCCCATTGGCAAGGTGCTGAACATCTGTCCGCCGTCCTCGACCGAACTTTTCTCCACCATCGGGATGTCCACGATCATCAGCAGCTGATCGTCCTCCGTATCGACGCGCGAGCTTTCCTCCGGGTCGAGCGCCGCGCGGACAAATTCCTCTTCCACATGCGCGGCTCGGGAAATTGCCTCCAGTTCGTCCGAACTGGGGTGCACCATATTAACCCAGCAGCCTTCCGTGAAGCCGCCGATTTCGGTTACCCGCCCGTCAATCGTCTTGTAAAATTCTACCATATCTTACCGCCTTTCAGCGGCGGCAGCATACCAGTGCGCCGCCGCAAGTGTTTTTCTGTCTTCTACTTCCAGGGTCTGCACTCACAGCGATCACACTCCTTTTACGTAAATTTTACAGGGCCATTTCAGACCAAAACAGCCCTGTACAGGGCTGTTTTGTCACTTATGTTAACCGTCAGGAAATCAGCGGTGATCCTTATCAAAAATGCGCATCAGCACATCGAACGCCGCGTCGTCCGAGCCGAGCTCGGTAGACTGGGACTTCGCCTGCGTGGGCTTCTCCTCCGCCGCCGCAGTAGAGGCCTCGGTGAACAGGCCGCTGCTGGAAGAGGATTCATTCTTCTTGCTGCCGTCCATATCCATCTTTGCGGAGTTCGGGATGTTGTCAAAACCGGTTGCAATAACCACGACGCGGATTTCGTCATCCATCGTGTCGTCGATAAACGCACCGAAGATGATGTGCGCATCCGGGTGAGCCGCCTGCTGCACCATGGTCGCCGCAGTTTCTACCTCGTCCAGGCCGATATCGTCCGAGCCGATGACCGAAACAATAACGCCGTGCGCCATGTCGATCGAGGTCTCGAGCAGCGGGCTGGAAATCGCCATGCGGGCAGCCTCAGCAGCCTTATCCTTCCCAGCTGCGCGGCCGGTACCGATATGCGCATAGCCTGCATCCTTCATGACCGAGGTAACGTCTGCGAAGTCCAGGTTGATGAAGCCCGGCACGGTAATCAGCTCGGAAATGTTCGCAACTGCCTGACGGAGCACGCCGTCTGCGATTTCGAATGCGTTCTTAAAGGTGATCTTCTGCTCGGATACATACTTCAGCCGTTCGTTCGGGATGATGACGAGCGAGTCAACATTCTTGTTCAGCTCGTCAATGCCGCCGAGCGCCTGCTCGAGACGCTTCTTGCCCTCGAACGCGAACGGGCGGGTGACAACGCCGACCGTCAGGATACCCATCTCGCGGGCGATCTGCGCCACAACCGGCGCCGCGCCCGTACCCGTGCCGCCGCCCATGCCGGCTGTGATGAATACCATGTTGGTGTTCTGCAGCGCTGCGGCGATCTGCTCCTTGCTCTCTTCCGCAGCCTTGCGGCCGATTTCCGGGTTTGCGCCCGCACCCTGACCCTTGGTCAGCTTTTCACCGATCTGGATTTTGGTGCCGGCCTGAGAAAAGTTCAGCGCCTGCATATCCGTGTTGATCGAAATAAATTCAACGCCCTGCACGCCGCTCTCGACCATGCGGTTGACCGCATTGCCGCCGCCGCCGCCGACGCCGATAACTTTGATATTAACTACATTATCCAAGCCCTGTTCAAACTCAAAACCCATTGTTGCCATCCTCCGTTTTATGATAAAGAATCGTTCAGATTATCTTTTACGTTCTTCGCCGGGGCGCCGCGCCGCTCATTTTTGGCGAACTGTCCCCATTGTTTTAATTTTACCTCTATTTATTCCATTTTGCAACAGAAATTAGTGAATTCCTCAAAAAAATATTGGGATTCTCTGTATCTTTCCACCAAAGAACTGCCGGACATTGCGCACAAAAAGGCATTTCCGCATACTTTGGATTGTAATTTCCCTGTTTTCGCCTGCCGCCCCTGCCGGAGGGCATCTGTCAGGCCTGCTCATCACCCGTTTCATCATAGGCATCCGTGTCGGCTTCCCCGCTGTCCTCCGACGTTCCGGCAGCATCTTCCGCCGTTCCGTCCCCGGATTCTATTTCGCTGTCCGTCTGTGCATCGCTGCCGATGCTGCTCAGATCGGCCGGCGTCTCGCTGGCAGGCGTCCCTCCGGTGGCCGAAGCGGCGACGCTTTCCGCGGTACCCGGCACAAAGTG
>USSI01000087.1 GCA_900557315.1 uncultured Butyricicoccus sp.
TGACCGAATATTTCAAAACCGCCCCCGGGGACTGTGCGCTTTCGGGCGCGGTCTTTGAGATCGGGCGGGACGGCAGGTGTTCGTCCGTCACCCGCGTATGGGAGCGTTGGAAACGGTGAGAGAGGCGGGCGCCCCAGCGCCCGCGCTGTTTCCATTTGATGATTTGGCGGTTTTCCTGGGGGATTGACGATGCTTGCTTTGTTTTTAGCGCCGTTTTACATATTGGTGGGCCTGTATATGCTGCATTGGGTGCTGCGCTGGACGGGCTGCTGCCACCGGCTGTGCGGCACGCGGGGGTTCCGTGTGTTGTTCTGCCTGGTTTACGCCTTTGCCGCCCTGTCGCCGCTGACCGGCTTTGCGGTGCAGGAGCCGCAGTGGCTGCGGCATACGCTGCGGCAGGTGAGCAACTACTGGCTTGGCTGGATGCTGTATCTGGCGCTGGCCATCCTCGTGGTCGAGATTGCGCTGTTCGTCGTGCGCCGTGTGCGGAAAAAGGATTTCGTCCAGATGCAGCGCGTGCGCCAGGTGCAGGGCGGGGCTGCGCTCGCGCTGGTGTGCGCGGTGTGTGTGTACGGCATGGTAAACGCCGGCACGCTCCGTGTGACCGAATACGAGGTCACGCTGGACGGTGCAGGTGAAGACATGACGGTGGTCCTGCTGGCAGATCTCCATCTGGGATATAGCACCGAGCCTGATTACATTGAGCGGACGGTGGACACGGTCAACGCCATGCAGCCCGACCTCGTTGCAATCGCGGGCGACATTTTTGATAACGAGTATGAGGCGGTTCCGGAGCCTGACCGCGTTGCAGCGGCCCTGGCCTCCCTGCAGGCCACATACGGCGTCTACGCCTGCTGGGGCAACCACGATGTATCCGAACCCATCCTTGCAGGCTTTACCTGGGACACGGCGGACGCGGACAAGGATGACCCGCGCATGGCGGCGTTTCTCGAACAGTCGGGCATTACCCTGCTTGAGGATGAGTCGGTCACGCTTGGAAACGGTGTGCAGCTGGCCGGGCGCAAAGACCCGTCGCGCGATAAAAAGCTGGGCGGCAGCCGGCTGTCCCCGGCGGAGCTGCTTGCGCCGCTCGACCGGGAGCAGCCCATTTTTGTGATTGACCACCAGCCAAAGGAACTGGACGAGCTGGCCGCGGCGGGCGCGGACCTCGACCTGTCCGGCCATACGCATGACGGGCAGGTGTTTCCGGGCAACCTGCTGATGCCGCTTCTCTGGGACAACCCCTGCGGCCATTTGCAGGTGGGGGAGATGCATTCGGTCGTCACTTCTGGCCTCGGCGTCTGGGGGCCGGATATGCGTGTGGGCACAAAAAGCGAAGTGGTGTGCATTACTGTTCATTTTACGGATGGATGTGAGAAAAACACTTGTCCATCTGAGGAAAACAACTGAAAAGGACTGCCGGGTTTTGTACATTTTGCAGGAAGTTTCCCGAAATCCTGCAAAAGACGGGAAAATCAGTTGACGGGGAACGGCGTTTTGCGGTATGATATAAATGTAGAATAATTGGCCTTGTCGAATGTCTTTTTTTTAACAAGGTCCCGTGGGCACATCGTCCTGCATTTTCTGGAAAGGCGGGCCGGTGTGAGAAGGAGGAAACAAATAGATGAACTCTCTGCTGACCAAATTCACCTTTACGGATGAGCTGACCGATGTCATCGAGCATTGCAAAGGCGTATCCGTGCCGACCAGCAAGGCGGAGCTGTACGATATGGTATTCGGCCCCGATCATGCGGATGTATATGATGTTGTGTTCAACGTGCCGGGTAAGGGCCCGGTCAAGGAAGCGGACGTGACCCGCTGCAAGAACGGCGCCTCTGTCAACTTTGTAGAGGATTACATGCGCCGCCGCGAGCCGGACTGCATGCGCATCGCGGACGACAAGCCGACCGACAAGAAGCGCTTTGTTGACGTATACGGCTATCCGTTTGCCGACCTGCGGAAAGAGACCATGGACTGGTTCAAGACGCAGGAACTGATCCTGATGCCTTTTAACTCGGGCGGCAATATCTACGGCTACGGCTCCATGCTCGTGTGCCCCAAGCAGTGCGCGTTTTTCGCGTTCGCGCTGGCGCACCTGCAGGGCTTTGTCAACGCCGAGGAGTGCGAGGGCTATAAGCCGCGCGCGATCGTCTACGTTGCGCCCCCGTTTCGCCACACCCACTTCGAGGGCAAGCAGGTTGTTGTGCACAACCGCCTGGACGACTGCCACGAAGTATTTTCCTATAACCTGTATCCCGGCCCGTCCGCCAAGAAGGGCGTATACTCGGTGCTGCTCGACATCGGCGAGCAGGAGGGCTGGGTCACCGCGCATACCTCCTGCGGCCGTCTCGTAACTCCGTATGAGAACGAAATGGTCATCATGCACGAGGGCGCTTCCGGCGGCGGCAAAAGCGAAATGCTGCAGGACATTGCCCGCGACCCCGAGGGCCGCGTGCTGCTCTCCACCAACACCGTGACCGGTGAGGAGACCTATATCAACATGGGCGCGACCTGCTCGATCGAGCCGGTTTGCGACGATATGGCGACCTGCTACCCGCAGCTGCAGAACAAGTCCGGCAAGCTCGTGCTGGTCGATGGTGAGGACGGCTGGTTCCTGCGCATGGACGGCGTCACCCACTACGGCTGCGACCCGGTATATGAGCGCATCTGCACCGAGCCCAAGGAGCCGCTGTGCTTCTTCAACATGGAGGGCCATGCGGGCGCGACCCTGCTGATCTGGGAGCACACGCTGGATTCCAACGGCAAGCCCTGCTCCAACCCGCGTGCGATCGTGCCGCGCTGGGATATCCCGCATATCGTCAAGGAGCCTGTGGAGGTCGACGTGCGCTCGTTCGGCGTGCGCATGCCCCCCACGACCCGCGAGAACCCGAACTACGGCATCATGGGCATGATGCACATCATCCCGCCCGCACTCGCCTGGCTGTGGCGTCTGGTTGCGCCGCGCGGCTTCAATAACCCGTCCATCGTGACCGGCAACGAGCTCAAGAGCGAGGGCGTCGGCTCGTACTGGCCGTTCGCAACCGGCCAGCGCGTTAAGCAGGCCAACCTGCTGCTCGACCAGATCATGGACTGCCCGAACACCCGTTACGTGCTTATCCCGAACCAGCACATCGGCGTATATAAGGTCGGCTTTGCGGCAGAGTGGATTTCCCGTGAGTACCTTGCCCGCCACGGCGGCGCGAAGATCCGCCGCGAGCATCTGGAGCCGGCCCGCTGCCCGCTGCTCGGCTACGCGATGAAGGATATGACCATCGACGGCCAGCGCATCCGTTCCAAGTACCTGCGCGTCGATACGCAGGACCGTGTCGGCCCGGAGGGTTATGATGCAGGCGCCAAGATTCTGACCGATTTCTTCTGCAAGGAGCTGGCGAAGTTCGATACCCCGGACCTCGACCCGCGCGGCAAGGAGATCATCGACTGCTTCATGCGCGGCGGCAAGCTCGAGGACTTCGAAGCGATCACCCCGACCAACCTGTAAGGCGGTACGCATCGCGCAAAGTGAAAACAACCGCCCCGGAGCTTTCCGGGGCGGTTTTGTATTGGAAAAACGGGTAGTCAGCCTTTCTCTGGTTCGATACTGACCACCGTCAGGCTGCCGTCCGCTACGGTAAAGCGCACCTCGAAGCCCGCGAACGGGAACCCGTATACCCGGCCCGGCTCGTCCTGATAGCCCGGGCGCGGGTCCTGCGCAAGCACGGCGAGCAGGGCGTCCCGCCGGTTTTCCGGCAGGCAGGCGAGCAGCGCAGGCGGGCAGTCCACCGGAAGCGTGCGCTGCAATACCTGATAGGCAAAGCCGCCGGCAGCGTCCGGGTGCGCGTCCGTGTAGGCGAGGTAGGGCTTGATATCGAGAATCGGCGTGCCGTCCATCAGGTCGGCGCCCGAGATGTGCAGCACCGGCCCTTCGGGCGTTTGCAGCTCGACCCGGACCAGCCGGACGGAGGAAAGCCCGATCGGGTTGGGGCGGAAGGGCGAGCGCGTGGCGAAAACGCCCATGCGTTTGTTCCCGCCCAGCTTGGGAGGGCGGACCGTGGGAGACCAGCCCGTGCGGTCGGCCTCGGAAAAATGCCAGAGCAGCCAGAGATGTGAAAATCCTTCGATGCCGCGCAGTGCGTCCGCGTTGCGGTATTCCGGTTCGAAAACGATGCGTGCGGGCGCGTCCGCCAGCCCGCTCTGGCGCGGGATGCCGAATTTGGTTGGAAAGTCGCTGCGGATGCGCGCGATAATATGCATAGGGATGGGTTGAGACATGGTAAGCCCCCTTGATACAGGATGATGCCATTATAACACGCCCGCCGCACCGGGACAATCAAAGCCTGCGCTTTTACAGATTGTTAATGCTTTTTTGGGAAAACGGCGGTATAATGGAAACAGACTACCGGAAAGCAGGGGATCATATGCCCAAGAAAATATTGATTGTAGAAGACGAAGCCAATATCCGCGAATTGCTCCGCCTGTACCTTGAGCGCGAAGGGTATATCGTGCTTGAGGCGGAAAACGGCGTGGAGGGTATCAAACTGTGGAAATCCGAAAAGCCGGACATGCTGCTGCTGGATGTGATGATGCCGGTGATGGACGGATGGACGGTGTGCAAGGAGATCCGGGCGGAAAGCGACGTGCCGATCATCATGCTGACCGCCAAGGGTGAGACCGCGGACCGCGTCTCCGGCCTTGAAATGGGTGCGGATGACTATATTGTCAAGCCGCTTGAGATGCCGGAAGTCATTGCGCGTGTGCGCGCAGTGTTCCGCCGCATGGCGCCGGACGATGCGCCGGAAAAGCTGTCCTTCGACAACCTCGTGATCGACAAGCAGGCGTATGACCTGGTCATCAAGGGCAAGCGCGTGGATGCGCCGCCCAAGGAGATCGAGCTGCTGTACTATCTGGCCTCCAGCCCCAACCGCGTGTTCACCCGCGCACAGCTGCTGGACGACGTATGGGGGTTTGACTATTTCGGCGACACCCGTACGGTGGATGTACATGTCAAGCGCCTGCGCGAAAAGCTGGAGGGCGTTTCGGATAAGTGGGAACTGAAGACCGTCTGGGGCGTAGGCTATAAATTCGAGACCAAGGAGTGAGCCTATGGGCAGACGCAGTTTCTTTTTCAAAAACTATACCACGCATCTGGTGCTGATCGTATGCGCGTTTGTCGCGGCAGGCGCAGTGTTTTACTATCAGATGAGCAATTATGCGCTGGCTTCCAAGCAGGCCGAACTGCGCACGACCGTCCAGAGCCTGGCCGAGCAGACCAAGCTGATCCAGGGGACGGATTCGGATATCATCCGCGAGATTTACATGCTCTCGATCGGGCGCGTCGCCAAAGAGGATGCGATCACGGTCTATGTGACCAATGCGGAAGGCGTGGTCCAGATGTACGCCGCGCCGGACGGCACAGTGGCCACAGTGGACGGCTATATCATGCCGGCTTCCGTGATACGGCAGGTGCGCACCACAGGCAGCTATGCCGAGGTAGGCCAGCTCGGTGTGATCGGCGACCGGTCCAGCTACACCGTCGGCACGGGCGTATCCGATGAAAACGGCGAAATCTCGGCTATGGTATTTGTATTTACGCAGGATGCCGCAGCGGCGGGCGTGGTGCGCCACTCCACGCAGACGCTGGTGCTCATCCTGCTGATAACGCTTATGATTGCGCTGATTATCTCCTTCATCCTGTCCCAGCACATGACGCGGCCGCTCAAGGTGATCGCAGCGGCAGCGAAGGAATTCGCTTCGGGCAATTTTGAGGTGCGCGTGCCCGAAGACAACCGATGTTATGAGATCGACGAACTGGCGGTGTCCTTCAACAACATGGCGCGCGACCTGGACCAGCTGGAGGAGCTGACGCGTGGGTTTATCTCCAACGTCAGCCATGAGTTCAAAACCCCAATGACCACGATCGGCGGCTTTGTCGATGGCATGATCGACGGCACCATCCCGGCGGACCAGCGGGATAAGTACCTGCATATCATCGCCGAGGAAACCCGCCGCCTGTCCCGTATGGTAGGCCGTATGCTGGACGCGGCGAAAATCCAGTCGGGCGAGCTGATCCTCAACCCGGCGCCGCTCGATTTTTCCGAAATGACCACGCAGATCCTGCTGTCCTTTGAGCAGAAGATTGAGAAAAAGCAGCTTGAGGTCGAATGTGACGTGGGCGAGCGCCTGATCGTGATGGGCGATGTTGACCACCTGTACCGTGCGGTGTATAATCTGGTGGACAACGCGGTCAAGTTTATCAACGAGGGCGGACGGCTGTGCCTGCGTGCGCATACGGAAGGCGCGTTCTGTGCGTTTTCCATCAGCAACACGGGCGCGGGCA
>USSI01000088.1 GCA_900557315.1 uncultured Butyricicoccus sp.
AAAGGGCCTTAACCCTTCAAAAACCCAGTAAAATCAGGCTTTTCCGGGCCTCTGAAATCATTCCCACTCGATAGTTGCCGGCGGCTTGGAGGTGATGTCATACACAATACGGTTAATATGTTTTACCTCATTGACGATGCGAACGGAAATACGGTCAAGCACATCATACGGGATACGCGCCCAATCCGCGGTCATAAAGTCGGTGGTGGTCACCGAACGAAGCGCAAGCGTGTAGTCGTAGGTACGGCCGTCGCCCATGACGCCAACCGAACGCATGTTGGTCAGCACGGCAAAATACTGGTTCATGGTGTGCTCCAAACCAGCCTTTGCAATTTCGTCTCGGAAAATGAAGTCCGCCTCGCGCAGGATGTCCAGTTTATCCTTTGTGATATCCCCGATCACGCGGATCGCGAGGCCCGGCCCTGGGAACGGCTGGCGCATGACCAGATACTCCGGCAGGCCGAGCTCGCGGCCGAGCTGGCGCACTTCGTCCTTGAACAGCAGGCGCAGCGGTTCAATGATCTCCTTGAAATCCACGAAATCCGGCAGGCCGCCGACGTTGTGGTGGCTCTTAATGACTGCAGCGTCACCCGCGCCGGACTCGATTACGTCCGGATAGATCGTACCCTGAACAAGGTAATCAACCTTACCAATCTTCTTGCCTTCCTCTTCAAAAACGCGGATAAACTCTTCGCCAATAATCTTGCGCTTGGTTTCCGGATCGCTCACGCCGGCCAGCTTACCGAGGAAGCGCGCTTCTGCGTCTACACGGATGAAGTTGATGTCCCATTTTGCAAAGGCGGCTTCGACCTCGTCGCCCTCATCCTTGCGCATCAGGCCATGATCGACAAACACGCAGGTCAACTGGTTGCCGACCGCCTCTGCGAGCAGTGCCGCCGCGACAGAGGAATCCACACCGCCGGACAGCGCGAGCAGAACCTTGCCGTCGCCTACCTTGCTGCGGATAGTCTGAATGGAGGTTTTTTTGTAGTCCTCCATCGTCCAGTCCCCCTTGGCGCCGCAGACCTCATAAAGGAAGTTCCTGAGCATGAGCGTGCCATTCTCGGTGTGGTTGACCTCCGGATGGTACTGCACGCCGTAAAAGCCGCGCGCTTCGTCCGCAATCGCTGCAGTCGGGCACATTTCAGTATGTGCGACCAGCGAAAAGCCCTCCGGCACTTTTGCCATATAGTCGCCATGGCTCATCCAGGAAATGCCCTGCGCAGGCAGGCCCTTAAACAGCTTACAGTCTGTATTGTAGAAGGTTTCGGTTTTGCCGTATTCACGCGCGGTATCTTCCTGCGCCGCGGTCACCTGTCCCCCAAGCGTATGCGCCATAAGCTGGCAGCCATAGCAAATACCCAGCACCGGGATGCCAAGTTCAAACAGCTTCGGATCGCATTTCGGCGATTTTTCATCATAGACACTGTTCGGTCCGCCGGTGAAAATAATGCCGATCGGGTTCATCGCACGAATCTCGTCGATCGAAGTCTGATAGGGTTTTACCTCGCAGTAGACGCTGTGTTCGCGGACACGCCGCGCGATCAGCTGATTATACTGGCCACCGAAATCCAGCACCAGGACAAGCTGATGGTTCTCCATGTTTGTTCTCCTTTCTTGATTCCATTACATTCCTGATTAAATTATGCCATATGCGCGCGTTTTCGGCAAGCATTTTCGCAGGATTTTCCTCCTTTCGGCAAGGTTTCTGAAACTCTTGGGAATGTAATACAAATTTTATGCATAAAGCCGCTTTTTTCGGTGCATAATGCAAAGCACGGAACCTTTTGGAAGGGGTGTATGTATTTTGAAGGATAAAAAGCTGCTCACCGCCGCGATTCTTCTGCCGGTGACCCTGCTGTTTGTCGGCGCAGCGCTGGCTGCCAGCCTGACTGTGGCGCAGGCCGCAGGGAATGCACCGATCGCGCAGGAGGTAGAGGCCGAAACCTGTGTAGAAATTCCGATTGAAGTAACGCTCAGCGCCACGGATATGGACGGCGACATTGTCCTGTACCAGTTGACCGAGCAGCCGCGCCTCGGCTCGGCAAAGATCGAAGGCAGTATGCTCACTTACGCTCCCGGACCTGAAACCGGCAAGGATCGGTTCTCCTTTACTGCGGTTGATGCGGACGGCAATACCGCAAAGCCTGCACAAATTACGATTACGATATCCAAAAACCGTGCCGGGCTGACCTATGCGGATATGTCCGGCAATCCCGCGCATTATGCGGCTATCTGCCTCGCAGATCAGGGAATCATGACCGGCGAAAATATCGGCGGCGTCTATTTCTTCCATCCGGCTGAAACCGTAACGCGAAGCGAATTTATCGCCATGGCGACAGCAGCAGCGGAACTGCCGATGGAACCGACTGCTCAGACCGACTTCGCCGATGACAGCGGCCTGTCGGAATGGGCCAAACCCTTTGTGAGCACAGCGGCGGCAAACGGCCTTGTTTCCGGTTATCATACCGCGGGCGGGCTGTCCGAAATTCGCGGGCAAAATCCGATCACACTTGCCGAGGCCAGCGTAATTGTGAATAATCTGCTGAATGACACGCTGGACGGCACGCAGTATGCGCTTGCGGATGGGCATTCCACCGATATGGACTGGGCGCAGAGTGCAATCAGCAGCCTGACGCGGCTGGATGTCCTATCCCCTCTTGCGGTGATGCAGGATGGGAGCACACCGATCACCCGTCAGACCGCATGTGAGATGATTTACAAAACCATGCTGCTGGTACAGGCATAACGATAAAGTATAATAAAGGACCTGTTGACAAATCCCTCATGCAGCATTCCCGTGTTATTATAAAATGGAGTGATATAATAAAACCGCACACCCAGGGGAAGAAAGAACGGGAAAGGACGAGAGAAAATGGATAAAATATAGTGCGGAATACAAGGCCGATGTACTGAAGCTGGCAGATGAAATAGGGACACCAACGTATTGGCCGTGAGGCATACTGGCGCATGATGCGCCTACGTAAAATCTGGGCAAAAATCATTTTCCGTGTTGAAACGTGAGCATTGCAGTTGTTTTCCCAGTTTTCTTACTTCATACGCTATACGCTGATACAAAGAGAGCGGAGGTGCTTTATACACCTCCGCTCCTTTCCAAGTCAGAGTTTGCGAAAAAGGTAGGCTGTCCCGAGTATACCTTCTCGGATTAGCCAGTGATGTTCTCGCAGAAGCGCATGAGGATGGTAGACACTTCCGCACGGGTCGCATTACCCTTGGGGTTGATCGTTGTGCTGGTGTTGCCAGTAATCAAGCCCTCAGCATTGGCCCATTGCAGTGCTGCGGTTGCATAAGGGCTGATTTGGGATGCATCCGTGTAGCTGCCCAGATCGTTGCTTGCCGCTGTATCATAGCCCTTGAACTGCGCATAGCGGTACAAGATGGATGCCATCTGCTCGCGAGTGATCGGCTGATCCGGCGCAAAGGCGGTATCTGTAATACCGTTGACAATACCGTTCGCCTGTGCCCACGCAACCGCATCTGCATAGTACATGTTATCGGCTACATCAGTGAAACTGCTTGCAGATGCATCAGGTTCCCCTTCAAGCCTGTGCAGGATCGTCACAATCATGCCGCGGGTTGTAGACAAACTCGGTCCAAATGAAGTATCTGTAATGCCGTTCATCATCTCGTTGTCCAGCATATACTGGACAGCATCCCGGAACCATGCATTCTCCGGCACGTCAGCGAACGGGAATTCACCAGCTGGCAATTCACTGCCTTCTACAAAAGTAACACGGATCGTGACTGCGGAATCCGGCATGGTAAAGGTATACTTACCGTTACCTGCATCGGTTAAAGAAATGGTATTCCCATTCTTATCCTTGACCTCAATTTCACCTACAGTATAGCCTTCATCCGGCGTGACCGTGATTGTTACCTTATCGCCCTTTCCTGCTTTTTCAGGCGATACGCTTACCGTACCGTTTTTAATGCCAGCCGGCGTTGTGACGGTGTATTCCGGTGCTGCCGTGGATCCTCCGCCGCCAGAACCGCCTCCAGTACCAGCAGTACTGTTATGAATCGTTAGTTCATAGGTCTTTGTCTGGCTCCCATTCGTGACGGTGATTGTTACAACGGTATCCCCGTTTGCTGCAACTGGAATTGTCTGCGTATTCAGATACTTCTGCTCCTGTCCATTGATGGAAACCTTTGCATCCGGGTTCGCAGCTACAGCTGTGATGCCGACCGACGTCAGCCCGGAGACCGTGACCTCTGCCTTGCCCGCCGCGTCAAAATCACTCAGTTTTACCGGCAGGCCTACAGTTGTAAGGGCAGACAGTTCTGTACTTGCGTCACTACTACCTTCCAGCACCATCGGTGAGTACAGTACGCGAACGTCAGAACCCACTTGGCTGAATGCAAACGTCTTAACGGCAGAAGCCTCATTGCCGTCCAGCGTTATCAAGCTCCCCGACGAACCATCGTACAACTGCTGCGTCTCGATCACATTTCCGCTTTCGTCAAGCAGATAAACGATTAGGTTGCCATTGCTCGATGTAGACAATGTATTGTTCTGCACGGTCACCGTAACCTTGCTTGCACCATTGCTGTTATCCATCTCCGCAGTCACGGACACAGGCTCGCCGTCCTGCTGCTCGGACAAACTGTATACTACGGTATTTGCTGCATCATTGCCGGGCTGCGCATCCAGAACCGGTTCGCCAGTTGTGCCCTCACTCAAGTTGACGGCCCGCAGCACGCGTGAGATAATGCCTTCCTCGACAGGTTCCAGCCATGCCTTAGCATAGATCTGAATACCACCATCCGGGATCTCGCTCTCCTTGAGCGTATCTCTTACATATTTTGCAACATCAAAATCAAACCGACAGGTATAGCCACCCTCATCAATTATTGAGTAATCACCTTTGTCTACAGAAACCGGCTCTGCCAGCTGATATTCGCCCTCCGGATCGCTGTACAGGCCAACCTTGACCTGATATTTGCCGCTGTCGAGTGCCACATCGCTGTCATTATACAACGCAACCTGCAGCGCGCGATTACCGCCGGTCTGCTCCAGCAGGTCGATCCGGGAAATACCTACATCCGGCAGCGCCAGTGCCAGCGATTCCGTTGCCGTAGCCGTGTTACCGCTGTCGCCGAACGATGCTGTAACCGTGCAGTCTGCATCAGCAATCGGAGCAGACACCGTATACGGCACGTTGAGTGTAATGCTCTGGCCAGGCGCCAACGTCACAGTGCTGCCTGTATCATAAGGATTAGATTCCGCTCCGATGGAAACTTTGATGTTGGTGATCGGATCAATGCCGCGGTTGGTGACCTTGACCTGTACCGGCAGGCTGAAGCCGGAGACCACGCTGCTTTGATCGTACGAGATGCTGTCGATGGAAACCGTATTTTCATAGCTGCCGGTCGCGGTGTACAGGTTGGACTCGGATTCCGCTATATAGACCGGCTGCTCCTTGCCTTCAGCATCTGTTACGGTAAGCTGTTCCCCGTCCGCGCCTTGGACTGGCTGGTTGCTTTCGCCGTAAGTGGTTCCCAGAATGACCGCGCGAACATTGCCGTCCCCATCGTTCTGCGCATAGCTATCAAAGTAGTCGATAGCTGTCCGCTCATCCATCACTGCGACCTCAAGCGGCGCGGTAATGCCGTAGCTACCGTTACTGTTAACAAATCGGATGCCCATTAGACGATCTTTATCCGTAGTAAGCACTTCTCCGTTTTTCTCTTCCGATGTAGTAAGCGGCTCTACCCACAGAACGGACAAATCGTCGAAGTCATTTGCACCCTTGGCAAAGCGGAAGTTGGTTGTTACACGCACATCGTCCATCTGCGTCATCTCGGAAATACCGTCGGGTACATCCGAGCGGATCTTGCCGTCTTCACCTACTGCGCGCAGGCTCAGATCGGTCTCGCTTGTGCCTTCGTCATTTGCCTCGGTACGGCTCCAACCAATAATGAAGTGCTCCGTATCGCCGATATTGGCTGTTGTGACCTGCGGGTTTTCATCCAGAACGTCATCGCTTGTCAAACGAACCGTGGAGACTGCGGATTCCGCTGCTTCTCCATCGACATGCGTATCCGCCTTACCCGCAGGTACAATCGCATACAGGACTTCCATGCCGGAATGATCCATCGCTTCTTCATCAGTAAGCGGTGCGACCTGCTGGTCAGTAACGGTCTGTGCAACCGGGCGGTCATTTGTGTCGATCGAGTAAACGATCGCTGCTGTGCCGTCATTCAGCATCGCGGCTTCCAGACCCTTGACTGCACCCGAGGTGCCGTTGTACAGGGTTTTGGTGTCGCTCCACTTCTTTCCGTCATAGGTTTT
>USSI01000089.1 GCA_900557315.1 uncultured Butyricicoccus sp.
ATATGAACGGTAACAAAAAACCGCCTGGACACCCCTTATCAGGCTGCCCAGGCGGTCGGCTTCTCACTTCACTGCACTCCCTGTAGGTAATCCTACTTTCCGCCAGTCATGCAGCTTCTGCTGTTATACTACAATACTTCTTCTTAATTTTCAAGCCCCTATTTTCAGAAATTATTTTTCCAGACTTCTTGTTGCTCACAAAATAAACAATAACACTTTATTTCCCCTGTAATGCATAATCTGTCTGGATCTGTGCTGCAATGTCTGATTTCATCTGGATCCATGCATCGGGATTTTCCACGTAATACTTCGGACAGTCTTTACCTGTGACATCATAATGACGGATCACCTGATCCGAAGTCAGTCCAAAGCGTGTACAAAGCCACGCTGTCAGCTTTACCGCCGAATCATAGGTTGCTGTATTAAACTGCCCTGTTTCATCCGGATGTTGTGCAGTACACAGGCTTCCGCGCATTTACCGCACCCTATGCAGGAATCCGTCACATGGAACGGCTTTGCCTTGATGGTAAAGCGGTAGAACAACGCATTAACCGGTCCGGATTTGATTTTGTCCACCATCCCAGCCCTGCGGGGCGGAAAATCCTCCCGGCGGCGGATACACGCCGCACCGGCCCGGATGCACGGCTGCGCCGCCGCAATAATCTCCCGTGCCTGCGCCGCCTCCGGCGCGCGGAACAACACGATATAGTTTTCCGGCATGACGACTTCCAGCACCCCTTTATACCGGAACCCCTTATCGCGGCACAACGTCTGGATACCGTCTGCGGCGCTGCCGATATCACTGCCGCAGGTCAGGACGAAATACGCTTCCTGACTGCCGGAAAAACTGCCGCGCCGCAGGAAATCCGCGAAAATGCGCGGCAGTTTCCAGCCGTATGTGGGCGCAACAAAAACCCACGGCGTGTCCGAGTGCAGGTCTGCCGCCCTGCGCTCCCGGATCAAAGGAAAGGCATCCGTCAGGCTGTCCCCCAGCAGGTCCGCCAGCATACGAGCGCAATAACGGCTGTTCCCCGTGGCGGAATAATAAACAACCATGTTTTCTCCTCCTCAGATGATGGTATCTAGCCTGCAGCTGCGGCGCATCATATGAGGATGCCCTCGCAGTGGTCAATCTCATGCTGGATGATCTGGGCGGTCCAGCCGGTAAACGTCTTATACCGGGTTTGGAATTTCTCGTTCTGATACTGTACCTTGATTGACTTCCAACGCTTTGTCCGGCGTGTACCGGTCAGAGACAGGCAGCCTTCTTCGGTTTCATACAAATCGGATTTCCTGATGATTTCAGGGTTAAACATCACCATGTATATCCCTTCGTTGTCAAACGCGATAATCCGCTTGTTGATGCCGATCATATTCGCCGCCATGCCGACACATCCCGCCTGATGCGCCTGCAGCGTCTCCAGCAAATCCGCCGCTACCGGCAGGTCCTCCGGCCCGGCCGGTTCCGCCTTCTGCGACAGAAATGCAATGTCCTTCATAATTTCCCTTACCAACAGTGGTTCCCCTTTACATAAACTTTGGATACAGTATAACATAGTCTGCCCGGTTTTGCACCGGTATTTGCGCATCAGCAGAATGCTCTCTGTAAAAATGCACAGAATTCTGTTATACTGTTGCTATCGACAGACAGG
Source organism: uncultured Butyricicoccus sp. (assembly GCA_900557315.1). Classification (GTDB taxonomy): domain Bacteria; phylum Bacillota; class Clostridia; order Oscillospirales; family Butyricicoccaceae; genus Agathobaculum. The sequence continues at coordinate 1,653 of USSI01000089.1, forward strand.
AGGCCGCCATGGAAAAGCAGTACGCATTCGATGCCCCGCTGAAAAAAGTGCCCGATATGGACGGCGCCTATGTGGAAATCCCTTTTGACGTTAAACTTGTATTTGGAAAGGGGCGTGTCCCGGTCCATGCCACCTTTGACGGGGAGCCATATGACGGGCAGTTGGTCCGCATGGGTACGCCCTGCCATATCATCGGTGTCCGGAAGGACATCCGGGCGAAAATCGGCAAACAGCCCGTGGATACCATCCATGTCACGCTGCGTGAGCGTAAATCGACATAACAGGGAGAAAAATTATCATGGCAAAACTGAGAAAAATGCTCGGCCGGGCGGATGACCCACAGATCATCCAACTGATGCGGCTGATTGAAACCCAAAGCAAAACCACGCTTGCCGCCTGGGCGGCGAATTGATCGGTATCTCGCGGTTTATGAACAAGCATATCCGGATGACCGCCGCCTGCGCGAACTGATCGAGGCCGTCTGCGCGCATCTGGACGGCAGGGTAAAGCTTGCTGAAATCAAAGCCCTGCTCCGTCAGGCGCGCACCATCGCACAGCAGGCGGAAGCAACACCTGCCGCGCAGGCGGCTGCCCGGGCAATCGCAACTGCCTGCGCGGTCATCCAGACGCCGACCAACGCGCTTGGATTTGTGTTCTACGGGGCGGCAGCCGCTGCATACGACCGCCTGGGTCTGTCCGCTTCTTCCGCAGCATACGATGCGCTTGCCGGGACAGAATTCGAGGCCCTGAGGGATTCCCTGCGCGCGGCCGCGGTTCCAGACGAGGCCAATCCGGTGACGATCAACTGGAACTGCTGACGCTCAAAAAGGACGGCGCGCTGCGGCACGCCGTCCTTTTCTTTTGCCTGATTACTGCGCCTCACCGCGCAGATAGGATAGAATTTCTGCCGCATTGGTATCCGGCTTGACTTTGGGCATCACTTTTTCAATCCTGCCCTGCTCGTCAATGATAAAGGTTGTGCGCACCACACCCATACTCACCTTGCCATACAGCTTTTTCTCCTGCCATACGCCATAGGCCTGTATCGCGGTCAGTTCCGGATCGGAGAGCAGCACAAACGGCAGCCCATGTTTTTCTGCAAAGCGCTGATGGGACGCGGCAGAGTCCTTGCTCACACCGATCACCGCTGCATCCATCGCTTTGAAATCCTCGTACGCCGCAGCAAAAGCGCACGCCTGCCGCGTGCAGCCGGGCGTATTATCTCTGGGATAAAAATACAGCACAACTTTCTTTCCTGCAAAGTCTGACAGGGACACCGGATTGCCGTCTTTGTCCGGCAGGGTAAATTCCGGGGCTTTTGCGCCAACTTCCAGCATAGTATCCATCCTCCTGTTCTTCCTGCAATGTTAAAATCCCGTCCGGTACAGCGGAATCACGTTGATGACCGGTTCTTCATATGGGTGCACTGCCTTAACCGCCTGCACCGTTTGATTGACCCTTTCGGTCCGGCAGGTCACCTCGACCTTGATTTCCGGCTCCTCGCTGATCTCATTTTCCCGGCCGATATATGGGTTCGTCCCTTCCAGCGGACGCCAGCAGCCGGTCACCCGGCTGTAGGACAGGCAGCAGTCATATTTCCCGATATGGCCTGCGTCCACCGCCTGCAGCGCCTTTTGCAGCGCCGCGAGATGGCTCTCCGGTATGAATATTTCCAGTTTACAGTATGCAAAATCCATCATATGGCCTGCCTTCCGCTGTTTCCGGTATGTACCCCAATGATTATACCACATTCCCTGCAGCAGTCCAACCCATCAACAGATAACAACCCTTGCGGAACCGTTGCAATTCCCCTATACTGGAACACAGCAAGGATAACGGAAAGAAGGAATCCATATGACCGAAGTAGTTGCCGCGCTGTTCCGCAAAGAAGGCCGGTTCATGATCTGCCAGCGCCCGCCACATAAGGCGCGCGGCCTGCTGTGGGAATTTGCCGGCGGCAAGGTGGAGCCCGGCGAAACCAGGGAGCAGGCGCTCATCCGGGAATGCCGCGAAGAACTTGCGGTTCCGGTGTCCGTGGGCGAAGTGTTTGCCGAGGTAACGCACACATACCCGGACCTGACCGTGCATCTGACCCTGTTTCACGCGGAGATCATCGAAGGCATCCCACAGAAGCGCGAGCATAACGACATCCAATGGATTACCGCGGATGAGATACCGCAATACGACTTCTGCCCGGCAGACCAGCCGATTCTGGAAAAACTGCGGGAAGCATATGCAGCAAAGCAGCCGGAGACATAACGTCTCCGGCTGTGTTTTTTTACTCTGCGTCGAGCAGTCCGAGCCTTGCAAACGCATTCCACAGGCCGTCGTGCTCCACATCATCCGTGACCAAATCCGCCGTGGCCCGGATTTCGTCCCCGCCGTTGCCCATTGCAACGCCGTATGCGCAGTATTCCAGCATCGGGATATCCACCTTCGCATCGCCAAAGGCAATGGTATCTGCGCGGTCCGCACCCAGATGCGCCAGCAGCACGTCGATTGCGTGCGCCTTGGTGATGTCCTTTACGCCAAGATCACCGAACAACGCGGTCTCCCCGCTGCCGCCCCAGGTGCCTGCCTTGAGATCGGGGAACGCTGCTGCGGCGTCCAGGTAGTCCTGATAACCATGCAGGACAAAACTGATCTTGTTGACATCCCCGCGGTACAGGTCGCCGCCGAAGATCATATCTGGAAACGCCTCACGCACGGTCATAACGCCTGCTTCACCGTTTTTGCATCGGCTGTATTCGCGGACTGCCTCCAAAGCGCCGGTCTCGAAATCCATGCTGGCGAACAGCCCGCTGTTGCTTTCCAGATAAAACGAAAGTCCGCGCGCTTGCAGCCAGTCCACCACACTGCGGCACTGCGCGCCGGTCAACGTCTGATGCATGACCACTTCGCTGTTATCTTCCACATAACTGCCGTTGCCGCCGATCATGCCGTCCAGACCGATGTCCCACAAATACGGATAGACCTCCGCGCGGCTGCGGCCGGTGCAGATGTACACACGATGCCCGTTTTCCCGCGCCTGCCGCACCGCGCGGGCCGCGGAATCCGGCAGCTTCCCTTCATAATCGACCAGCGTGCCGTCCACATCAAGAAAAATGATTTTTCTGTCCATTCTTCTCCTCCTGGCTGCAGTTGGCGGGCCGGCCGAAGCCAGCCGGCCGCGTTTTCTTACAGGTTCGCTTGGAAGAAGGCCTGCATCGCCCCGGCTGCGGCATCCTCGTCCGCGCCTTCGATACTAACGCTGAGTGTATCGCCGCACTTGACACCAAGCCCCATCACGCTCATCATACGGGTCGCATCCGCGGACTTTTCGCCCTTCTGCAGCATGATCTTGCTCGAAAACTGCTTGGCTTCCTTAACCAGCATTCCGGCCGGGCGGGCATGGATGCCGACCGGGTCGGTAATGACATACGCAAACTGCTTCATATTGCCATTCCTCCTTAGTCCAGATCTTCGCCGTTTGTGGCGATGACTTTCTGATACCAGTAAAACGACTTTTTCTTGAGGCGGGCGAAATCACCGGTGCCGTCGTCATAGCGGCGGACATAGATCATACCGTAGCGCTTGGCATACTCGCCGGTCGAGGCAGAGACCAAGTCGATGCAGCCCCACGGGGTGTAGCCCATCAGGTCCACGCCATCCTTTACCGCTTCCTTCATCTGCTCGATGTGCTGGCGCGGGACGCCGGTGATCTGTTCAGCCCACGCCGGGGTATAGGCTTTCATTTCGCCAAAGTCCCTGGCGGCGTTGGGGTCGTCTAAACCGCGATCGAGCCCGTAGTTAGCGAGGATGAGATCATAAACGCTGACCACCAGTCCCGTTTCGCCATTGGCCAGCGGGAGCTGCTTAACCGGCAGCTGATGCAGCGTCACCGGATCCTGCTTGATGCTGCGAAAGTGCGGGTTTTCGTTGCCGCCGAAGTAGGGAAAGCCCACCGTCACCACGTCGTCACGGCTATCCAGCAGCGACAGCTTAAGTTCAATCGCTTGCCCTGCGGCCTGCTGTTCGAGGTTCCACTTGCCTTTCTCTCCCCAGCGGAAGCCAATCGAACCGTTTGGCGCCACCAGTTCACCAGCGCTGTTATAGGCGACGGTCTTCCACTCCGGGTTGTTGCTTTCGCCCAAATCGTCGACCAGATCGGCGGCGCGGACCATCCTGCCGGGAACGTAGAAACCCTCCTCGCGGCGCTCAAGCATCACCAGCAGCGGCATATCGGTATAGGTGCGACAGTAGTTGAGGAAATAGTCGCTGGGATTATCAAGGTGAAACGTTTTGAGGATCACATGGCCCATTGCCATCGCCAGCGCGCTGTCGGTGCCCTGTTTCGGCGCCAGCCACTGATCGCTGAGTTTGGCAACTTCCGAAAAATCCGGAGTAATCGCGATGGTTTTGGTGCCCTTATAGCGCACTTCGGTAAAAAAGTGGGCGTCCGGCGTTCGGGTCTGTGGGACGTTTGAGCCCCAGGCGATGATATAGCTTGAGTTATACCAGTCGGCGGATTCAGGGACATCGGTTTGCTCACCCCAGGTCATCGGCGAGGCGGGCGGCAGGTCG
>USSI01000090.1 GCA_900557315.1 uncultured Butyricicoccus sp.
TTCGGCCATGTCGGCGGCTCGATGTCCATGGCAGACGCGATGGCGGTGCTGTACGGCGAAGTGATGAACATCGACCCGAAGAACCCGCGCTGGGAGGGACGCGACTGGTTCGTGCTCTCCAAGGGCCATGGCGGCCCGGTGATGTATGCGACGCTGGGCCTGAAGGGCTACTACCCGGTAGAGAAGGCATACACCCTCAACCAGCCGGGTACGGATTTCCCGTCCCACACTGACCGCAACAAGACCATCGGCGTTGACCTGACCACCGGCTCGCTCGGCCAGGGCATGAGCGAGGCAGTAGGCGCAGCGCTGGGCAGCCGCGTACAGGGCCGCGATAACCATGTGTTCGTCGCCATCGGCGACGGCGAGGCGGACGAGGGCCAGATATGGGAGGGCGCGCAGTTTGCCGCGCACTACAAGCTGGACAACCTCATCTGCCTGGTGGATGACAACAAGCGCCAGCTGGACGGCGCGGTGGCGGACGTGATGAGCCACGGCAAGGGCATCGGCGCGAAATTTGACGCGTTTGGCTGGAATGTCATCAATGTCGAGGACGGCAATGACGTGGAGCAGATCTACAATGCGGTCCAGCAGGCCTATGCCTGCAAGGGCCAGCCGAGCTGCCTGATCCTGAACACGGTCAAGGGCAAGGGCGCGACCTTCGCAGAGCCTTCGGGCGCGCACTCCTCGCAGCCGACGCAGGAGCAGTGGGATGAAGCGATCGCGGCGGCGGAAGCGGCGCTCGAAGCGGTACGGAATGAGAAGTAAGGGAGGGAGAGCAATATGAGCGTAACTTTGATTGGCAAGCATGAAAAGGACAGCCGCGCCAACCGCGACGGCTATGTAGAGGCTATGCTGGAAATGATGGCGGAAAACGATAAGCTGGTGCACATTGACTGCGACCTGATGGGCTGCATCAACACCGGCAAGCTGCAGAAGGCTTTCCCGGAGCGTACGTTTAACGCAGGCATCGCGGAGCAGAACGCAATGGGCGTTGCCGCAGGCATGGCAGCGACCGGCCTGACCGCGTTCGTGCATTCGTTCGGCTGCTTTGCATCCCGCCGTATGTTCGACCAGGCGTTCCTGTCTGCAGGCTATTCCGAGCTGCCGGTGCACATCATCGGCTCGGACCCGGGCGTCACGGCGGCGTTCAACGGCGCAACCCATATGCCGTTTGAGGACTGCGCGCTGTATATGACCATCCCGAACGCGGTGGTCATCGACTCGTGCGACATCGTGCAGACAAAGTCCCTGACCAAAAAGCTGGCGGCGGATAACCGCCCGTCCTACATGCGCCTGATCCGCAAGGCGTTTACCACGGTGTATGCGGACGGCTCCGAGTTCGAGATCGGCAAGGGCGTCACCCTGAAGGACGGCACGGATGTTACCATCATCGCTTCCGGCATCATGGTAGACGAGGCGCTGAAGGCAGAAGAGCTGCTGGCAAAGGAAGGCATCTCCGCGCGTGTGATTGATATGCACACCTGGAAGCCGCTGGACGAGGAACTCATCCTCAAGGCGGCGCAGGAGACCGGCTGCATCGTGACCGCGGAGAACCATCAGGTTTCGTGCGGCCTTGGCTCTGCGGTTGCCAATGTGCTGGCCGAAAAGTGCCTCGTGCCGCTTGAGCGCATCGGCATCCAGAACCGCTTCGGCCAGGTAGGCCCGCAGGACTTCCTGATGAAGCAGTACAACCTGACCGCGGACGACATCGCCGCGGCGGCGAAAAAGGCGATTGCGCGCAAGGCATAAAAATACGCGTGTGCATGGAAGTGTGCACAGCCGATTATAACTGAACGGCGCAGCACAGGGATTTGTGCTGCGCTGCAGTTTGTGTTATACTATAATCCGAAAAGCATGGGAAAAGGAAGGATTTTTATGCTGGAAAGGATTACAGTACTGTATTTCAGCCCCACAGGCGGCACCCGGCGGGCGGCGCTGCTGCTGGCGCAGCACATCGCGGAGCAGGTGGAGGAGATCGACCTCACCCGCCCGGAGGCAGAGACGCGGGCATTTGGGAAGGATGACGTTGTGCTGGCTGCGGGACCGGTTTACGGCGGACGTCTGCCGGCGATGATGACGGAACGGCTGCAGGCGTACCTGGGAGGAGGCGCCCGCGCCATATCGGCGGCGGTTTACGGCGGCCGCGCGTATGAGGACGCGCTGGTCGAACTGGATGACCTGCTGGGAGGACAGGGATTCCACGTGATCGCGTCTGCCGCGCTGCTGGCCGAGCACTCGATCATGCATCCGCTCGCGGCGGGCCGCCCGGACGCGCAGGATGCGGCGCAGCTGTCGGCATTCGGCGCGCGCATCGCGCAAAAGCTGGAACAGGGGGATATGGCCGCACCGCACACGCCGGGCAACCGGCCCTATAAGGAGTGGGCCGGCATGCCCACGGCGCCGCAGGCATCGGAAGCCTGCAACGCGTGCGGCAAATGCGCACAGGAATGCCCGGCAGGGGCAATCGCGGCAGCGCATCCGGCGGAGACCGATGCGGAAAAATGCATCACCTGTATGCGCTGTGTGGCGGTATGCCCGCAGAGGGCGCGCGCCCTGCCTGCGCCTGTGCTGCAGATGCTCTCGCAGAAGCTGGCGCCCTTTATGGAAACGCGGCAGGAAAACGAACTGTACTTATGAGGAAAAAGGACTGCGATCCGGTTGGGGCCGCAGTCCTTTTGCGCTGTTGAGGGTGTGTGCGCGTTTTGTCAGCTGCGCTGATATCCTGTAATCATGACCATAATTATACAAATAGCAGCGCCCTAAGCCCCAAAACGGTGCTGTTTCAAGGCGGAACAGCTTCCGGTTCGACGATACGAACGTTTACCCCTTCCGGTTCGGCACGGAAGGGGGCAGGCTGTACGCGTTTTTGGATTTTTTCCTCACGTGCGCGCCGCCGGAACTGCGACGGTGTCAGGTGAAACCGGCGCTTGAACGCCACCCCGAACTGGCTGGCGCTGGTGTAGCCGACCGCTTCGGCGATCTCCATGACCGAAAGGCAGCTGTCGCGGAGCAGTTCGGCTGCTTTCTGCACGCGGCATTCGAGCAGATACTGGTGCAGCGGGCGGCCGTAAAGCTGGCGGAAGCAGTCTTTGAGCGCGGTGGGGGAGATGTGAAAGCGCGCGGCAAGCTGCGCGATGGTGAGTGGTTCGGACAGGTGTGAGAGCATATATTCCTGCACCTGCCGCGCGGTTTCCGGCTGGTACCGGTCGCGGTGCGGCATTGTGGACGGCGCGGACAGAAGGGAACTGTTGCTGCACAGCAGATACAGCAGTTCGGTGGATTTCAGCACGCTGTATCGTGCGCGGTCCATGGTGGGCAGCGGGGGCAGAGCGGCGAATACCGCGTCCGACCATGCCGTATCGCGGATGACCGCACAGCCGTCGTGCGCCCGCATGAGTTCCCCGACCTGCCGGGTATCAAGCTGCAGCCCTCCGAGCAGCGCGCACAGGCGATCCAGGCTTTGGCGGGCTGCGGCAGTGTCTATGGTTACCAGTTCGCCGGCAAGGCGGCTGTCCGGAATGAGCAGGCGGTGGATACGGGATGGATCAGATACCAGCAGGATTTCTCCCTCCTGCACGCGGAGCTGACGGCCGTTTTTCCATTCCAGCCGCAGGCCGCCGTCCCGGCAGAACAGTGTTTCAAAATGCGTTTCCGCCAGCCCGGGCACCTCCGGCGGGCTGGACAGCGCACAGTTAAAATCGCATACGCGCACACCCTCAATTACATCCATCCAGCGGACGCGGCCGGACAGCGCGGCTCCCGTGCCTGGCGTCAACAGCGTTTCCAGCACAGCGAATCCTCCTTGTTCTGGCGAATGGCAAAATTCCTGGTTTGCAAAAGCTAACTAAGTTAGTCAAAACTAACTACGGAGTGGGAAGAAAGCCGCGGCTGCGGCGCATTTTCCGAAAAAAGTGTGCGGCCAGCCCGGCTGTGGTAGACAATGCAATTTTAGCCGCTTTTCGTCAGCTTGTCAAGAGGTGCGTGCGCCGGCCTGGCAGGGGAAAACCCGCCGGGGAAGCGATGGCTTTCCCGGCGGGGCGGCTGTCAGCGGCTGACGGTGTTCCGGTAATGCCGGAGAGCGGTATCCCAGCCGGCAAAGGATTCGGTTTCGCGGTTGTCAGGCAGGTCGAACGACTGCTTGAGATACTGCCCGAGAAAGGCGCTTACTTTGACCGCCCCGAGGTAGTTGAGGTGGTCGCCTTTGTCGCGGGTATCGGTCTTCCAGTCGATCGGCACTTGTTCGGTCATCAGGTTTAGGTCAAGATAGGTCAGGCTGTGCTCCTGGGCAAAGGCCGCAATGCGGTTGTGCCGCGCATAGTTCCAGTTGATCGTGCTCGGCGTGCTGACGAGCAGCAGCTGTGCGCCATGCTCCTCGCACAGGGCAAGCATATCCTGCAAGCAGACCAGATTGAGCGTTGGGATTTCCTTTACCTCGTCGGTGGGCTGCATGTGGTAACGGGCATCCGCCGCCGCGGCATTCCGGTTATAGCGGTAGCCCTTGAGGTTGTCCGTCCAGGTATAGCCGACCTTGCCGCCGAAATCGTTGACCGAAAGCGTTTTCCAGCGGTTGTGATACCGTAAAACGGAGAACAGCGATTTGGCGCGCGAGAGCAGGTAATCATTGAATTTATAGGGCCGGAAAATGGCGTTGGTTTCCAGAATGACCACTTTGGGGCTTTGGCGTTCGAGCGCCTGCCGCAGGAACCGATAGGAATCGTACAGCGGCTGGCCCGAGGTGCTGCACAGATAGGAGGTGAAACCGTGCGCTTCCCACATCTGCATGGGGGAAATCGAGCTGTATGCCTCGCTGTCGCCCACGACCAGGACGTCGATCGAGTTTTCCGGCTCGCCCAGGATACCGCCCGCAAGCAGTTCGTCGTTCCCCATGCTGAACGACTTGTGGTTGTTTTTCGGCATGAACAGGAAGGAGGCCGCGAGCAGCAGGGCGCCGAGCAGCGCAAGGAAACAGGTGCCCTTAAACAAAGGCAGGATATAGGTTTTCACTGTACAGCACCTCCTTAAAACGCGGCGTAGATCGGGTCAACCGGCACATAGCCGACCCCATATGCGCCGAAAATCACAATGAACAGGATCGCAGCATAGTATACCACCCAGCGGATGACGATCGGCTGTTGGGCGACGGTGTCGCGCACCGGCACGCTGCGCTCACGCAGGATGCCCACGGCGAGCACGATCAGCACCGCGACAAGCACAATGAAAAAGTCATGCTTGTCCATGCCCAGATCAAGAAATGTACCGCCTGCAAAGGCGCGCAGGGAGAAATCCGTGACCATGCGGCGGAACATGGACAGCCCGGCGCGCAGCCCTTCCGCGCGGAAAAACAGCTCGCCCACACAGACCAGCAGCCCGGTGCGCAGGATGCGGAACACGCGGTATGGCACGGCGTCGCGGTCGATGTGCAGGACGTCGGTCACGCGCCGCGTGAGCGGTGCGGTCAGGTTGCCGCACAGGATGAGCGCAAAGTGGTACAGGCCGAAAAAGATGTATTGCCAGCCTGCGCCGTGCCACAGGCCGTTGCACAGCCAGACCACCAACAGCGCGGCCGAGCCGGAAAGCAGCGGGCCGAAGTGGCTGCCCAGGCGCTTGCGCGCGGCGCCGGTCAGCTTTTTGAGCGGGCCGGACATGGAGAGGGGGTAAAAAATGTAGTCCTTAAACCAGGTGCCGAGCGTGATATGCCAGCGCATCCAGAACTCCGGGATGCTTTTTGAGAAAAACGGCTGGCGGAAGTTTTCCGGCAGGCGCACGCCGAAAATCTCCGCGCTGCCGATGACCACGTCCATGGTGCCGGAGAACTCCATGTACAGCTGGCAGGTGTAACACACCATGGCAAGGGCGGTGATGCCGCCGTCAAAGGCGGCATAGTCGGCAAATACGTTTTTAATCAGGATGTTCAGCCGGTCGGCAATCACGATTTTTTTCATCATGCCGAACAGGATGCGCTGCATGCCATAGGTCAGGCTGCGCCAGGTAAGCGGGCGGCCTTCCCACAGGGGGTGGGCGGTCTGCGCATATCGGCAGATCGGCCCTTCCATGATCTGCGGGAAAAAGCCGAGGAACAGCATGAGCCGCCCAAGGTTGCGGTCTGCGCTGACTGTGCCGCGGTATACGTCAATCAGATACGCGGCTGCCTGCAGGGTGTAGAACGAGATGCCGATGGGCAGGACAAACGCCGGGATGGGCAGGGCGACC
>USSI01000091.1 GCA_900557315.1 uncultured Butyricicoccus sp.
GCCGCGCTCGTACAGGGTCGCCGCGGTGACCAGCTCGATCTGCTCCTCGTCGCAGTCTTCAAAGTGCTGTCTGGACGAGATCGACAGCCAAACGTCTTTTTTCATTGATTCAGCTCCGTTTTGCATTTCAATATCCCGAAATATCCACCAGCCCTGCGCCGGTGCTGACCTGCTCCTGCAGGAACAGCGCCGCGAGCTGGTCAAACGCGCCCGGGTCGTCCGAGACGAAGTACCGCGTCTCGCCCGGCCCCTCGCCCGGGTCGAACTGGGTCGAGGCAAGGTTTGCCGCCTCCGCGCCCGAGTCGATGAGCGTGACCTCCGGCCCCATGCAGGCGCCGATCACATCCTCCAGCAGCGGATAATGCGTGCAGCCGAGGATGAGCGTGTCCACGCCCGCCGCTTTGAGCGGCGCAAGGTACTCCCCGACCACGGTTTCGATCACCACGTCGCCGCGGTGCACGCGGCCGTTTTCGACCAGCGGCACGAACAGCAGGCACGCCTGCGTAAACAGCTTGAGGCTGCCGTCCGCGTGGTGCAGGTACCGTTCATACGCGCCCGACCGGACGGTTGCGGCGGTGCCGATCACGCCGACGCGGCCATTGCGCGTCATGGTCATCGCGCGGCGGCACGCCGGTTCGACCGTGCCGATGATCGGGATGTTGTTTTCCCGCTCCAGCAGGTCGAGCGCGACCGACGAGACCGTGTTGCAGGCGATGATAATCGCCTTGAGGTCGAACTGCCGGAGGAAGGCAACGTCCTGCCTTGCGTATTTGATGATGGTATCACGGCCGCGCGTACCGTACGGCACGCGGCCGGTGTCCCCGAAATAAATGATGTTCTCCCGCGGCATGAGCGCGTGCAGACGGCGCACCGCCGTCAGCCCGCCCAGCCCGGAATCGAACACCCCGATGGCCCGGTTATCCATGATGCTCCTCCAGCGCAAGCGAAATCAGCCGGTCGAGCAGTTCGGGATAGTGGATGCCTTCATAATCGAACAGCTTGGGGTACATGCTGATCGAGGTGAAGCCCGGGATGGAGTTTAATTCATTGAACACGACTTCGCCGCCCTCATGGGTGACGAAAAAGTCCACGCGGGACAGGCCGCGGCAGCCAAGCGCAGTATAGACGCGCAGCGCGTTCTGGCGCACGGTCTCAATCTGCTGGGGCGTGATCTTCGCCGGGATGTACAGCTGGGAGCTTTCGTCTTTGTACTTTGCGTCAAAGGTGTAAAACTCCTGCGTCGCGGCGATCTCGCCCACGGTCGAGGCGATCGGATTGCGGTTGCCGAGCACCGCGCACTCGACCTCATGCCCGTCGATGTACTCCTCGACCAGCACCTTGTCGTCCAGCTGGAACGCCTCGGTCAGCCCTGCGGCGAGTTCCAGCATATCGTTTGCCTTGGCGACGCCCACGGAAGACCCCTGCGAGCACGGCTTGACAAACACCGGGAACTTGCCGAGCTGGTCGGCCGCCGTGCGCACCACGCCCTCGGCGTTGCGCTCGAAATCATAGCGCAGCGCCAGATAATACTTCGCCTGACGCACGCCGGTCGGCTCGATCAGCGCTTTGGTGATGGACTTGTCCATCGAGTTCGCGCTCGCGGCCACGCCGCAGCCGACATACGGGATGCCCGCCAGCTCGAGCAGGCCCTGAATCGTGCCGTCCTCGCCGCCCGCGCCGTGCAGCACGGGGAACACGCAGTCCAAGCGGATGGTTTCGGTTTTCCCGTCCTGCAGCAGCACGAGCCCGTGCACCCCGCGGTCGGGCGGGAGCAGCGCCGGCACCTTATCGGCCAGGCGCTCCCATTCGCCGTTCTCCACGCTGTCCGCCGTACAGGACGGGCAGTAGTACCAACGCCCCTCCTGCGTGATGCCGACCGCGTAGATCTCATATCTGGTCTGATCCAGATGGCGCAATATGGATGCGGCGGACAGGCACGAGATATCATGCTCGCTCGAAATGCCGCCGAACAATACAGCCAGTTTCATTTTCCCTGATTCGTCCCTTCTCTGATCTACTCATACAGAACACATTATACGCTATTTCACGCGCAAATACAATGCGGAAACACGCAATTCCGCGCACCATTCTTACAAAATTTACAATCCCTTCACATCTTTTTTTGAAATACCTGTTGACGCGTTATATTATACATCATATAATATTATTGCAAACACAGAAAAGAGGTGGCTCCATGTCTTACCCCATCGCCTCCGCCCTGCTCGACGGGATCGTGCTTGCTGTGGTCGAGCAGGAGAGCACCTACGGCTACCGCATCACGCAGGACGTGCAGAAGGTGCTGGATATTTCCGAATCCACGCTGTATCCGGTGCTGCGCCGCCTGCAGAAGGACGGCTGCCTGACAACCTACGACGAGGCCTTTGCCGGGCGCAACCGGCGGTATTACAAAATCACCGACCACGGCCGCGCCCAGCTCCGCCAGCACCGGATCGACTGGCAGAATTACAGGAACGGAATCGACTCGATCTTTTTTGGAGGATAGGACCGATGAGCAGAAACGAATACATGGCGGCGCTGCGGCGCGCACTTTCCGGCCTGCCGGAGGAGGAACGCGCCAGCGCCCTGCGCTATTACGAGGAATACTTTGACGACGCCGGATCGGAGAACGAGCAGAAGGTCATTTCCGAGCTCGGCGCGCCGGAAAAGATTGCCGAGCAGATCCTCGCGGACTACCGCGAGCTGACCGCCGTGCCGCATCAGGCGGCAGGCGGCGCGGCTGGCAAACCCAAACGCCGCTGGCGCGGCGTGCCCCCGTGGCTGCTGGTCGTGCTGGTACTGCTGGCGATCCCGGTGGGGGTCCCGCTGCTCGGCGGGCTGGCAATCGGCGCGGCCGGCACGGTGTTCGGCCTCCTTGCTGCCGCGGCGGCAGTGGTGTTCTCCGTTGTCGTGGTGCTCCCGCTCGCGCCGCTGATTGCGGGCGTTGTGCTGTGCGGCTTCTCCTTTGCGCTGTGGGGCGCGCCCGCCAGCGCGGTGGTCACGCTCGGCTGCGGCCTTGCGCTGTCCGCGCTCGGCATATTGGTCACCCTGCTGATGATTAAGCTGTGCACCCTGTTCGTGCCGCCCCTCGTCCGCGGCCTGGTCGCCATCATCCGCTGGCCGCTCGACAAACTGCGCGCCCGCAATCATGGAGGTGGAACGCAATGAAAAAACTGATTCTCGCCTGCTGCGCCGTGCTCGTCATCGGCGGCTGTATGATGGTCGGCGGCTGGGCTGCCGGCGGCCAGCTGTACGGCTCGTATTACGGCGGCGAACTGCACCCGGTCAGTGAAACCGTCCGCGACGCCGCCGATTTTCTGAGCGGCCGCCTGCACCGCTATGCATGGTGGGAGGAGGACGGCCGGCACAGCGGCTGGTTCCGCGATGACCTGAACGAATTTGTGGACGACACCGTGGATGAGGCAGTAGACGGCGCGCTGGATGCCATCGACGGCATCCGGACGGAAGCGCCGACCGCGGACTACCTCCCCACGCAGGCGTCCGACGCCATCAGCCAGCTCGACTTTACGCTTTCCGGCGGCGATATCACCATCGAAAGCGGCAGCGATTTCGATCTGTCCGGCGACTTCACCCTGACGCACAGCGCGTGTGACGGCAGCGAGTGGGAACTGGTCCTGCAAAGCGACGGCTCCGCTGCCATCACGCTCCCTTACGATCTGACATACTATGACAGCATCGACCTGACCGTCGCGGATGCGCTCGTCGAATGCGCCCTCCCCCTGCACGCGGAAAGCATGGATATCGCCGTAACGGCGGGCGAGCTGTCCGCGGATGAACTGCAGGCGCACGAACTCGAGCTGGACGCCGGGGCGGGCACGATAACCGCCTGGCTGACCGGCGATCCCTCGCTCTACCGCATCGAGGCCTCCGCCTCGATGGGCAGCGTGCTGCTCAACGATGAAGAACTCGCCGGCGGCAGTCTCGGCACCCACCGCTATGACAACCGCAAGGAGGCAGACCGGTTCCCCCGCTCGATCGAAGCGAACGCCGGGGCGGGCGCCATTTCGCTCTATACGCTTGGCTGAACCCGCCGCACAGGCACTTGACGAACCACCTAAAACAACGTATGATAGATGAAAAGGAGTTTTTACTATGAATGGCAAGAAACTGTACCGCAGCGAGTCCAACCGTATGCTGTGCGGCGTGTGCGCGGGCATTGCAGAGTATTTCGGCATTGACCCCACCCTGATCCGCCTTGCCTGGGCATTCTGCTGCTGTTTCGGCTTTTTCCCCGCCGCGATCGCCTATATCATCGCCGCGGTGATCGTCCCCAGCCAAAGCGCCGTTCAATAACCCCGTAAACGAGAGGATGTGCCCGCTTATGAGCGAAAACCAGCAGCCGCTGACCGAGGAGGAACAGACCACGCCGCAGGCCGAAACCGCCGCGGCGGACGAGGCCGCTCTGTCCGAAGCCGAAGAGACCGCCCTGCCCGCCGCAGCCGGCGACGATGCGGCGGAGGAGCCGGAAGCCATCGAAGATGAGCCCGAGGAGTCGGATACCATTGTGGACGGCGTCGAGACCGACCCGCTCAAAATCAGGGTGTTCGGCCTGCCCCTTGTGTGCTTCCATTCCACTGCAATCGGCCTTGCCGGCGGCTATATCGTATCCGGCCTGTTCGGCCTGATCGGTTTCGAAAACCCGCCCAGCCCGCTCATCTGCGCGGTTGTGTGCGCCGCCGCGGGCTACCTGATCGGACAGCGCACCTACAAAAAGCGTCTGGCCGCGCGGGAAGCAGAACTCGCCGCCCAGTCGGAGGACAATCCCGAATAAAAGCAAAAGCAGCGGAAGCAGGGTTCCGCTGCTTTTTGTCTTGCCATCCCGAAAGGAGCGAAACATTTGACCACACCCACGAGCGCATACACCTATATCCTCCGCTGTGCGGACGGCACGCTGTACTGCGGCTGGACCAACGACCTGACCGCCCGCCTCGCCGCGCACAACAGCGGGAAGGGCGCAAAATATACCCGGGGCCGCGGCCCGGTCACGCTGGCCTACAGCGAGCGGTTCGATACGCAGGGCGAAGCCATGCGCCGCGAGGCCGAGATCAAAAAGCTGCCGCGCCCGCGCAAGCAGGCGCTGATCGACGCGCAGGCCGGCGCGGAACTGCTCACCATCTACGACGCAGACGGCCGCCCCTGCGGCGAGCGCCCGCGCGCGGTCGTGCACAGCCAGGGGCTGTTCCACCATGTCTGCCATCTGTGGACCGCCGGCGTACGCGATGGCGTGCCCGGCCTGTGGCTGCAACAGCGGCAGTTCGACCGGCCGCTCTACCCCGGCGGGTTCGACCTTTCCTCGACCGGGCACATCGACCCGGGCGAAACGCCCGAAACCGCCATGCTGCGCGAGGCGCGCGAGGAGATCGGGCTGGCGCTTGCGCCATCCAGCCTGCATCCCGGCAGCAGCTACCGCCAGCAGTACAGCCGCGG
The DNA here is from genome assembly GCA_900557315.1 of uncultured Butyricicoccus sp. GTDB lineage: Bacteria > Bacillota > Clostridia > Oscillospirales > Butyricicoccaceae > Agathobaculum. The sequence goes on from USSI01000091.1 coordinate 5,446, forward strand.
CGAGGGGAACGGCTTTGACGATGAGCTGGCCTTCGCTTTCCTCACCCGGATCGACGGCGTCCCGCCCTTCCGGCCCGGCAGTGAGGTCGCAGACATGGCGTTCGTCGCGCTGGCGGACTTTGCGGCCGCGCACGAAAACACCCGCGGCATGACCGGCCGCCGCATGGACGGCAGCGCGCTCCCCATCCCGCACGACAGCCTGTGCTGCCTGCACCAGAGCGAGTGGGAGGGCGTGCAGGACGCGCTCGAGCAGCTGCTCGCCTGAACCGGACGAAAAAGGACGCATCCAATGGATGCGTCCTTTTTTCTGCACGTGTTTATGCCATTTTACCGATTGCGCCCAGTACGATATTGACCACAAGGCACAGGCCCGCGGCAATCGCGTAAAACATCCCGAGCCGGCGGCACGCCACAGCCTTGGGGTCGGCCTGTTTATCCTCCCCCTCGGCGCGCCCGCAGATCATACCGTACCGCACCTGCTGGAAAATCGTCAGCGCTGCAAACACCGCGAACATGGCCAGCAGCGCACGCTGTACCACCGCCATATCAGTGGACGAGGTTGAGCACGAGCGCGGCAATCACGAAAATCACGCCGACAATCGAGGTCAGGCGGGCAAAAATCTTGTCCGCAGCGCTGGCCTTGCCCGCGCCGAAGAAGGTTTCCGCGCCGCCGGAGATGGCGCCGAGGCCC
>USSI01000092.1 GCA_900557315.1 uncultured Butyricicoccus sp.
ATTCCAAATGCGAAGTTAGCATCAATTCAGCCATATATGTTAACATTCTTATTACCAATGCTGATCGCCTACACAGGTGGTAAACAAGTTGGTGGAGATCGTGGAGGAGTCATGGGTGCGATCGCAGTCATGGGCTGCATCGCGGGCGTCGGCGGCACCGAAGGCCAGCCGATGCTGATGGCGGCCATGGTTATGGGCCCGCTCGCCGGCTGGGTCATCAAAAAGTTTGACCAGGCGATGGAGGGCCATATGCCGGCCGGCTTCGAGATGCTGATTAACAACTTCTCGGTCGGTATTTTCGGTATGATCCTGGCCATCATCGGTTACTATGCCATCGGCCCGATCATGAGCGCAATCCTCGCAGTCCTGTCCGCAGGCGTCAGCTTCCTCATCCAGCACAGCCTGCTGCCGCTGGTTTCCGTGTTCCTGGAACCGGCCAAGGTGCTGTTCCTCAACAACGCCATCAACCACGGCGTGTTCACGCCGATCGGCGCGGAACAGGTCGCGGAAGCGGGTAAGTCCATCATGTATATGCTGGAAACCAACCCTGGCCCCGGCCTGGGCGTGCTGCTGGCCTACTGGATTTTCTCCAAGGACCGTACCACCAAGGATTCCGCGCCCGGCGCGATCATCATCCATCTGTTCGGCGGCATCCATGAGATATACTTCCCGTACATCCTGATGAACCCGGTTGTCATCATTGCCCCGATCGTCGGCAATGCATGCGCGATTTTGTTCTTCTCCATCATGAACGCTGGCCTGAACGGCCCGGCAGCCCCGGGTTCGATCATCGCATTCCTGATGATGTCCCCGCGTGACAGCATTCTGGTCAGCCTCATCGGCGTTGCGATTGCGGCGGCGGTATCGTTCGTCATCGCCTCGCCGATCGTCAAGATGGCTGGCGCCAAAAACCTCGAGGATGCGCAGGGCAAAATGCAGCAGATGAAGGCTGAGGCCAAGGGCACAGCGGTTCCGGCGGCCTCCGCTCCGCTGACAGAAGGCGGCGCGGTCAAAAAGGTCATCTTTGCGTGCGACGCAGGCATGGGTTCGTCCGCCATGGGCGCGACCAAGTTCCGCAACCGCATCAAGGCGGAACGCCCGGACCTGATTGTCACCAACACCAGCGTAGATAACATCCCGGCGGACGCCGACGTCGTCGTATGTCAGCAGGTGTTGGCCGACCGGGCCCGCGCCAGCGCGCCGCAGGCGCATCTGGTTGCCATCGGCAACTTCCTGGCTGATCCCGGTCTGGATGAGCTGTACCGTTCGCTGACTGCGCACAAGCCCGCGGCAGCGCCGCAGGCCGCGGAGGCACAGCCGGCCGCCGCGTCGGAGAAAAAACGCACCACCATCACCGCAGACTGCGTCAAACTCGGCCTTGCGCCGGTATCCAAGGAAGAGGCAATCCGCGCGGCAGGCCGTCTGCTGGTCGAGCAGGGCTGCGTGGACGAATCCTACATCGACGCGATGCTCGAGCGGGAAAAGCTGGTCACCACCTATATGGGCATGGGCATCGCCATTCCGCACGGCACAACCGAGCAGAAAGCGCGCGTCAAAAAGTCGGGCATTGTTGTGATGCAGTATCCGCAGGGCGTGGACTTCGGAGACGAGAAGGCGCAACTGGTGTTCGGCATCGCCGGCGTAGGCGATGAGCACCTCGACCTGCTGAGCAATATCTGTACCGCGCTCGAGGACGAGGAAGTCCTGAACAAACTCAAGACCACCACGGACGTATCTTACGTGCTGCAGTGCTTGGAATTTGATGATTAAACGGCAATCTGAATGAAAAATCTGACAGGCGGCAGGGCATTTTGCCTTGCCGCCTGTTTCCATGCCAGGAAAGAACCCTTTATTTTTTCTGCAGCTCGGCAATAGCGCCATAGTGCAAAATGGTAAATGCCTCAGGCGCTGCATCTGCGAGCATCTGCTGATGCGCCTGTTCCCACCGGGTGATTTCGGGTTCGGAGAGGGAAGCGCCCACGCCGCGGCAGGCCTTCATCCGCCCATGCCAGCTTTCGCGTGTGAACGGGACTGCCAATGGGTATTCCTCGTGATAGACCAACTCAAACAGATTAAAGTAGCAGGCCGGTATCTCTATGGGGTGCATGGTCTCGCCTGCGCCGCTCCATGCGGGGTTGTACTGCAGAACCAGTTTTTCGCTCGCGCCCGCAATGGCATCCTCGGACGGCAGCCACGCCATATACAGCAACAGCAGGCTGCCGCGGGGCTTCAGCATGTGGTAAATTTTCGGCATGACCGCTTCATGCCGGAAATACCAGAAGCATTGGCAGGCGGTGATGACGTCAAACGAGTGCGCAGGGAAACACAGATCTTCTGCAGCGACGGCTTCATACGCAATATCCATGCCCTGGGACAGGCGTTTCGCCTGCTTGATTTGCGCCGCGGAGCGGTCAGTCCCCGTCCATTTTGCGCCATAGCGGTACAGGTTCCTGGGAAGGACACCCGTGCCAGTGCCAATATCGAGCACCTGATGCCCTTCCATACACAAATGGCGCGAGATAATTTTTTTATAAAATTCCGTCGGGTAAATGTCGCGGAATTTGGCATAGTCCGATGAAGCCTTATCCCAGTCGAAAGGCTTTCCGCCGTCTATTCTTTGATCTGTGACGAACATATGTACACCCCCCTGGGTGGTTCGGTATTCGCTACGCAAGCGTGAGATACTGCTGTGGATCGACCTTTTCATCGTTGACCTGCACCTCAAAATGCAGGTGCGGGCCGGTGGAGTTGCCGGTGTTGCCGGAGAACGCGATTTTGTCGCCTTTGGCGACGATGTCGCCCACCGATACCAGCAGTTCGGAGTTGTGTGCATACAGGGTCTTGTAGCCGTTCTGGTGGTCAAGGATGATATAGTTGCCGTAGCCGTTGTCCAGATCACCGGCAACAATCACTTTGCCGTTGTCCGCGGCATAGACCGGTGTGCCCTCGGGTACGGCCAGGTCAACGCCGCCATGCAGCTTGCCCCAGCGCCATTTGAAGCCCGAGGTAAACGTGTAGCTGGTCACAGGCACCATAAATTCCCCTGTGCCGATGCCCACGTTTCTGGTGCCGACCTCAATGATCTCGTCGGTGGCGTTGCTGAGCACGGTGCGCGCGAGGATGGTGCGGCCGTGTTCTTCGCCGTCCACGGTTTCAATCTCGGCGGTGACGACCGCCTCGCCTGCGCTGCCCTCCTGCAGGGTGGCGCGGTAGGTCTGGTCCTGCTGGTCGTTTTCGCGGGTGATGGTTTCGTAGGGGATTTCCTCGGTGTAAGTCACCGAGCGGGTCGCGGTTACATCCAGGCGGGGGGAGAGGTAGTCGTAAAGCTCGCCGAAGTCCGATACCAGACGGGTCTCAGCGACGACCGTATCCACGTGTACCTCCTGCAGGAAGTCCGCGTTTTCGTCCGCAGGGGTCGTGTACTGCGCCTTGACGCGGTCGAGCAGCGCTTGCGCGTCTTCGACCGAGCGGCACACGCCTGCCTGCTCATCATTAACCGAGATGACGGCAAGCGTGTCCAGTTCACCGCTTGCGTCGATCAGATCGCTTTTCAGTTCATCCCCGGTGAGGAACTGGGACACCGGTGCGCGCAGGTGTTTTGTCTCAAGCGTGACCGGCAGGGTGTAGCCGCTGCCCGCGAGCGAGGCCGCGCTCTGTTCGAGCTCCTCGACCGCCGCGGTGAGTGCATCAGGGTTTTCCACAAGCCCGAGCGGCTTGCCGTCGGCCAGGATCAGCGTGCCGCTTTGTGTCAGCAATGCGCCGGGCACAAAGAACAGCGGCACAAACAGGGAAAACGCACACACTGCGCGGCGGCGCTGCGCGAAATGGAACGCGCGGCCGATGGCCGGCCAGAGCGGCAGGTCATAAATCCGGCAGATCAGCCGGTCGAGCAGCAGCACGGCCCTGACCAGCGCGTACAGCAGGCCGGAAAACAGGCCGAATACAAGAGATAACAGGTTTCGCATGACGGTAGTATGGAGAAAATGGGTCCTCCATATTCCCTCCTTTCACAATCCAAAGGTTACAGTTTGGTAACAATGGATAGCTTACGCATTTGGAGGGGCGAAGTCATGCGAAACCTGTCGATAGTTTATTAAAATTTAACTTTTCGCAACGGTTCCGGTAAAATCTGTGGGGAAAAAGCGCGGATCAAGCGGCTTTTGCTGATAATACCGGTCAAGGACAGCCCGCTGGAGCGAGACCGCGAGCGGCACTGCGGCATCAAACAGGTCGGTGAACGAGTCCGTGCGTTCGACGCCGTCCGACAGCCAGGGGCGATGCGCTTCATTGGCGCAGTCCGCGGCGAGCGGTTCCGCCGGGCGGATATGGGAGGAAGCCAGTCCGGATTTGCCGAGCAGACGTTCAAACCGCTGCAGACGGCCGCGGGATTGGCTGCCGCTGTGCGTCAGGTGCAGCACATGGCGCATGTCGTGCAGCGAGTGGTAGACTGCGGCGGGAGAGACACGCATGCCGTAAACTGTTTTTGCCGCATGGGACAGCACGCGTGAAAGAATGGTACATTCCGCAGCGGTAGGGTCAAGCAGGCGGTAGGCCTTGAACCCGGCAGGATCGGCATCAATGAATCCTGCGATCATGATGCCGTCGATATCGCTTTCGACCAAACTGCGCCGCGCTGCAGCCGAATAGCCGGGCACATACGGGACAAGCCGGTCGGCCTGCGCCTCAAGAAAAGCATGGGTGACGCGGTCGAGCGCGTAATTTGTGCAGAAGCCGAACACATAGGCGAGCGCGGCGATATTGTGCTCGCGAACCGCGGCGTCGCACAGCGCCTCGAACAGTGGGGCGGGCGGCTCGGTGCGCATGCGCTGCGCCAGACGGTGCATCTGGCTGGGGAAGGGCGCATGATACAAATGGAGCGGCTCCGGCCCCTGCGCGCCCCAGCGGTAGGCCGCGGGGCAGGCGGCGGCAATGTGCGATACGGAATCGCCGGTGACGCGCTGCACGGTCACGGCGAAGATATGGTGGGTGACATAAGAGGGCATAACAGTTCACCTTTCGCAAAGAGCTTTGTGCAAAACGATAACCATAGTATACCGCAAAAGATTGCAAAATGCCAGCGAAAGCGGTATACTATTTTCAAGACAAAAACGGGAGACTGGATTTCCCTTAAAATGTGGAGGAATTACATTATGAAACTCGGCATCGGCGTTCAGACACCGGATTCTATATCTCCATACCTCCCCACAAACGCCGCTAAAGCCTGATATAGCGCGGTTTTACGCAAAACCAACCAAATTATAACTTCATATTTCTCTATGCAGTCTCACGCGGAAATGGCGTAAAAATGGCGTAGAGGAATCGGCTGTTTTGCAGATGAAAAGAGCACTACTACTTTTAGAAAACACAAGATGAGCACGGCCTATACAAATGGGTCGTGCTCATCTTTTTCATACGGTCAAATGGTTCCGTGCTTACTTGTCATCGCTATTGGCGGGATTCTGACGAAAATCTTCCTGAACGCCTTCGTTCAGATCAAAGCACATGGTTTTCGCGTCAGCAACCCAGAAACCGCGAACGCGGTACCGCTTGCCCGGAACCCAATCCTCGCCCGTGGCGGCGCGGAGCGGTTCCAGCAAATTCTTGCTGGAAATCGTCACAACGCCCTTCTGTTCGCCCCTCGGCTTGGAGAACTTAAAGCCTTTCGGCTCACTGCTCTTGCACATACGGATTGCGAACACCTTTGCCTTGCCATCCAGCAGGCACAGCACATAAGCGGGATAACCCAGATCCTCCAGCACCTTCTTGCTGAAGGTAACGCCGCTCTGGTTGTTGAGGTACATATCCGGGTAAGCGTTGATGTTGGAGTCAATCGTTTCAAAATTCAGAGAAGAAAAATCAAAATTCATTGTAAAAATCCTTTCATTTCGTATTATCTTGTGTGTCATCGACAATTTTCATAAATTCCTGCCGTTCAGCAGGAGACCACCGGGAATCCAGAATCAAATACCCTTTGAACAGGCCATCTTTGACGCGGTGAGCGACAAATCGATTGCTCAGGAAACGCAGTTTCGCCTTATGGGGTGAAGTGTGCCACTCAGACAGCAGCTTTTGCACTTTCAGCCGGTCCTCTTTTTTGAT
>USSI01000093.1 GCA_900557315.1 uncultured Butyricicoccus sp.
TCCTGCTCGATATTGACAAGGCAATCCAGATCATCCGCGAGACTGAGGAGGACGCTGAGGTTATCCCCAACCTGATGATCGGGTTCGGGATCGACCAGATTCAGGCCGAGTATATCGCGGACATCCGCCTGCGCAACATCAACAAGGAATATATCCTCAAACGCACGCAGGAGACCGAGGCGCTCGAAAAGGAGATCACAAAGCTCGAGGAGATTGTAAAATCCAAAGCGAAGATCCGGAATATCATTGTCAAAGAGCTTGAGCAGGTCATCAAGAAGTATCCTTCCGAGCGCAGAACGCGCATCGTCACCGCGGAAGCGGTACCCGAATTCGACGAGGAGGATCACATCGAGGATTATCCGGTGCTGCTGTTCCTCACGCGTGAGGGCTATTTCAAGAAGATCACGCCGCAGTCATGGCGCATGTCGCAGGAGCACAAGCTCAAGGAGGGCGATGCGGTGATCTGGCAGGCGGAGACAACCAACAAGGCGGAGATCATCTTCTTCACCAACATGCAGCAGGCGTACAAGGCGCGGCTGTATGACTTTGACGACTGCAAGGCGTCCGTGCTGGGCGATTACCTGGCCTCCAAGCTGGGCATGGACGAGGGCGAAGCGCCGGTCTATGCACTGCTGCCGGGCGGCTACAAAGGCAATATGGTCATCGTGTTCCAGAACGGCAAAGCGGCGCGCTTTTCACTTGAATCCTTTGAGACTAAGACCAACCGCCGCCGCCTGACGGGCGCATATTCGGGCAAGTCGCCCGCGGTGGCGTTCTTCCATCCGGTGGACGAGGAGACCGAGATCACCATGTTCTCGACCGCAAACCGCGCGCTGACCTTCCGCGCGAACATGCTGGACATCAAGGCCAGCCGCTCGACGCAGGGCGTGCAGGCTATGGTGCTGCGCGGCAAGCACACGATCACGCGCGCCTGCCGCATGGAGGAGGCGGGGCTGTCCGACAACGGGCGCTACCGCTGCCGCAGCATCCCGTCCATCGGCGCACTGCTGACCGACGACGATCTGCCGGAAAAGCAGATGAAGCTGGAATAAGTGTTTCGCCTGACAAGGCGAATGCGGACGCCCGCGCATCACGGGCTGAAATTGCGGTTGTGCGCCGCGGGCAAACAAGAGGAGGGGGAACCATTCGGTTCCCCCTCCTCTTGTGAATCACTACCCCTTCCTCTAAAGCGCGTTGGCGCGCGCAGGAGTAAGTCCCGTTCCTCCGTTGCCGCCCAAATGCGTGGACAGGGTAAGCGAAACTGCTGCCACATCATAAACGGGGCGCACTGCGGGTGCCTGCGGAAAGGGATGCGGCAACGATAATGCGGGGGGGGGGGCAATCTCCCTTCTTGTTGCTTTCATAAAATGGGCGGCAGAAACTTGGGCGTTACGCACCTTGCGCGCCAAGCGGTAAACCTTGTAACTGCTTTTGCACTGTGCTATAATAAAATCCGATAGAAAGGGGAGGTTTCCTGATGGTAAACCAAAATATGGCCGCGCTGGGCAACAACCGCTCGACCATTCGTGAGCTTTTTGAATACGGCAACCAACGCGCTGCGGTGGTAGGCCGTGAGAATGTATTCGACTTTTCGCTCGGCAATCCGAATGTGCCCGCGCCGGACGCAGTACGGCAGGTGATTTTGGAAGAAGCCGCGGGAGACCCGGTGGCGCTGCACGGCTATACCTCTGCGCAGGGCGCGGCGGATGTGCGCACAGCGCTGGCGGACGACCTCAACCGCCGCTTCGGCACCGTGTATACGGGCGACAGCCTGTACCTGACCGTGGGTGCGGCGGCGGCTCTGTCCTGCGCGTTCAAGGCAGTGTCCTGCCCGGGGGACGAGATCGCTGTGCTGGCGCCGTACTTCCCGGAGTACCTGATGTTCATCGAGAGCGGGGCAGGGGCAAAGGCGGTTGTCGTGCCGCCGTCCGTGCAGGACTTCCAGATCGACTTTGATGCGCTCGAGCAGCGCCTGAACGAACATACCAAGGCGGTTGTCATCAATTCGCCCAACAACCCCTCGGGTGCGGTGTATTCCGAGCAGACCATCCGTCAGCTGGCGGAACTGCTGCAGGAAAAGGAAAAGCAGTACGGCCACCCGATTTATCTGATCTCGGACGAGCCCTACCGCGAGCTGGTGTATGATGGCGTGCAGGTGCCTTTTGCACCGAATTTCTATGACGATACCATCGTCTGCTATTCCTATTCCAAATCGCTTTCCCTGCCGGGAGAACGCATCGGCTATGTGCTCGTGCCGCCGCAGGCGGCGGACAGCGCCGACCTGTATGCCGCTGTGTGCGGCGCGGGACGCGCGCTTGGCTATGTATGCGCCCCCAGTCTGTTCCAGCGCGTGGTGGCGCGCTGCACCGGGCTGACAGGCGACCTGACGGTTTACAAGACCAACCGCGACCTGCTCTACAACGGCCTGACCGCAATGGGCTACCGCTGTGTCAAGCCTGCGGGTGCGTTCTATCTGTTTCCCGAGACGCTTGAGCCGGACGACCGCGCGTTCTGCGAACGGGCGAAGCAATATGACTTGCTGGTCGTGCCGGGTGCGGACTTCGGTGCGCCGGGGCATATGCGTATTTCCTACTGTGTCAAAACCGATACCATCCGCCGCGCGCTGCCGCTGTTCGAAAAGCTGGCGGCAGAGTACATCAGATAATTGTTGTTAAAATAAATAATATAATACGGTTAATTGTGTATAAAATGTTAATAGAAATTAGCGATATGCACAAATTATAAGATTATTGATTATGCAATATTCATAAAACTTGCCGCTTGTTTTTCCTGCCTGCTCCGTGTATGATAATAGCAGAGATCGGGAAAACGATCTCGACGATACCATAATGAAGGAGCGTGACAAACAATGATGAAGGGTTTCTTTAATGATCTGGTTGCAGCCCGTACGCTGGACCTGTCGATGAACCGCGTCAAGACGATGTCCCGCAAGGCGCGTCGCACTGCCAAGTAATGCGATACCATTACGGCGGCGATGGCTGCCTCTAAGGAGTCAAAAAAAGCAATGATAAGCGAAAGCGGTATGTGAAAGGCCTTCCGGTTGGATCGGAAGGCCTTTTGCTGTGCGCCTCACCCGGAGCGGCGGGAGGAGGACAGTGCCTCGGTGCGCTGGCGGAAATATGCGGCGCGTTCGTCGCGCGTGGCGGGACGGATGCGCTTTTTACCGCAGTCCGGGCAGGCGGATTGATGGATGCCGCCATCAAACAGAAAGTGGCAGCATTTGGTTTGACAGCAGTAGATCATACCGTTCACCTTCCTTTATCCAAAGGATAGCAGATCAGATGTCCGATAAACCTCCCTTGCTTGCGGGACAGGGGAAAAAATGATATACTGGCGTTACGACAAAAATAAGGAAGCAGGGGAAGGAAATGAAGGAACAAAAAGGTGCGCTCGTGCGTCAACTATACATGCCTGCGATACTCTGTACCGCATTATGGGGCAGTGCGGCGCCGTGCATCAAAAAAGGGTACGAGCTGTTTGAAATTGCGGCGGATGCGTCATTTTCCCAGCTGCTGTTTGCGGGCTGGCGCTTTGCGCTGGCAGGGGTGCTCGTGCTGATCGTGGCAAAGTGCAAGGGACACCGCATCCTCCCGGTACGGAGCGAGTGGAAGCCGATTCTGTGGATCAGCCTGTTCCAGAGCATGATCCAGTATGTATGCTACTACATCGGCCTGTCCGCGACAACCGGCACAAAAGGCGCGGTGCTTTCCGGTACGCAGACGTTTTTTGCGCTGATTTTTGCCCACCTATTCCTGAAGAACGACAAGCTCAACAGCCAGAAGGCGCTTGGCTGCGTGTGCGGCTTTGCGGGCGTGCTGGTGCTTGGCCTTGGCGGCCTGAACGGCTTCAACCTGCAGGGGGACGGGCTGGTGCTGCTCTCCGCGATGTCTGCGGGCGCGGGCGCACTGGTTTCGCGCATCTTTACCCCGGGCCGCGACCCCATGCTGCTGACCGGCTGGCAGCTGCTGCTGGGCGGCCTGCTGCTCGGCGGGATTGGCCTTGCGGGCGGCGGACAGCTGGGCGCGGTGACGGTGACCGGCGTGCTGCTGCTCGGGTACATGATTGTTCTCTCCGCGGCGGCGTTTACGATCTGGACCGCGCTGCTCGGCAAATATCCGGTCGGGCGGGTCAGCCTGTTCTGTTTCCTGATCCCGGTGTTCGGCGCGATCTTTTCCGCGCTGGTGCTGGGGGAGAACATCTTCACGCTGCGTAATCTGGCGGCGCTGGCGCTCGTCAGCGGCGGCATTGCGATTGCAAACTATGTGCGGGAGGCTAAAACAGGCGCAAAGCAGGCATAATAAAGAGAAAAAGGAAATTGTAACATGGTATTCAGTTCGGCGGTCTTTCTGTTTGTTTTTTTGCCCGCTGTGTTTCTGCTTGACCGCGCGGCGCGCGGCATACGGCTCAAAAATGCGCTGCTGCTGGCGGCCAGCCTGATCTTTTATGCGTTCGGACAGCCGGTGTATCTGCCGCTGCTGCTGCTTTCCGTTCTGCTCAACTACGTCTGCGGCTTGCTGGCAGCAGGGAAATATCCACGGTTGGGCGTGGCGCTCGCGGTGGCGGGCGGCATCGGGATGCTGGCAGTGTTCAAGTATGCGGATTTCGCCATCGGTACGGTGAACAGCGCGTTCGGCCTGTCCCTGCCGCTGACCGGCATCGCCCTGCCGATCGGCATTTCGTTTTTCACCTTCCAGGGGCTGTCCTATGTGGTGGACGTGTATCGCGACCGGTCGGTCGTTTCTAAGTCTTTTGTGAAGGTTTTGCTCTATATTTCGTATTTTCCGCAGCTGATTGCCGGTCCGATTGTCAAATACCATGATATCGAGCGGGAGATCGACGAGCGCCATACCACCCCGCAGGAGACTGCGCTGGGCATCCGGCGGTTTATCTGCGGCCTGTCCAAAAAGCTGCTGATCTCCAACGCAATGGGGCAGATGGCAGACGCGGTGTTCGCCCTGCCCGCCGGGGAGATCGGAATGTTTGCCGCCTGGATGGGCGCGGTGTGCTACACCTTGCAGATTTACTTTGATTTTTCCGGTTACAGCGATATGGCGATCGGCATGGGACGTATGTTCGGTTTCCATTTCCTTGAGAACTTCAATTATCCCTACGCCTCGACGACCATCAAGGAATTCTGGCGGCGGTGGCACATTTCGCTTTCCACCTGGTTCCGCGATTACCTGTATATCCCGCTGGGCGGCAACCGCAAAGGGCGCGGCCGCACCTGGCGCAATCGCTTCCTTGTGTTTTTTGCGACCGGCCTGTGGCACGGCGCAAACTGGACCTTTGTGCTCTGGGGCTTGTGGCACGGCCTGTTCTCCGTGCTCGAGGACAGCGGCGCGCTGCCGGTCAAACGCCTGCAGGGCAGGCTGCTCGGGCGGGTGTATACGCTGCTGGTCGTGGTGCTGGGCTTCACGCTGTTCCGCGCGGACACGCTCGCGCAGGCGGGCGCAATGTTTTCGGCGATGTTCACCGGCTTCGGCCTGGACTGGACAGGAACCGCGACCGTGTGTTCATTATTGACGCCTGCGTTCCTGCTGACGCTATTTTTTGCCCTTTTGCTCAGTTTTCCGGTGGCGAAACGTGCCGAACCCAAAAACGACATCTTGACGCTTGTCGGCTCGTTGGGCCTGCTTGTGCTGTGTATGTTTAACCTGTCGGCGGGGACTTTCAACCCGTTTATCTATTTCCAGTTTTGAGGAGGCTGCCATGAAATACAAAATTTTCACCGCTGCCTTCCTGCTTTTGTGCGTGATCCCATCGGCAGGGATGCTGTTCCTGCCGCCGACCCAGGCGGCTGCAAACGAACGGCTCTCTCAGGCGCCGCAGCTTAAAAACGAAGACGGCAGCTGGAATACAAACGTGCTGGACGAGGCAACCGATTATATTGCCGACCACTTCGCTCTGCGCCAGGAGATGGTAACAGCGAATGCCGCACTCCAGACCGGGCTGCTGGCAACTTCCCCGGCCGAGGATGTAATCTACGGCTCGGACGGCTGGCTGTACTACGCGGAGACGCTGGACGACTACCAGAACCGTGCGACGTTGACCGACGACGAGGCG
>USSI01000094.1 GCA_900557315.1 uncultured Butyricicoccus sp.
ATCGCTGAATTAGACAAATCCATGGAGGAGCCGGGCTTTTGGGACGACCCCGAGAAATCCACGCGTATGGTCCGCGAGGCCAAGAACTTAAAGGACGACGTGGAGACTTACCGGGAGCTGGAACAGGAGTACGACGATATCCAGGTGATGATCCAGATGGGCTACGAGGAGAACGACGCTTCCGTGATCCCGGATATCCAGGAGATGCTGGATCATTTTATCAAAACGCTGGAGGACATGCGCTTAAAGCTGCTCCTGTCCGGCGAGTACGACAAGAACAACGCCATTCTGCGCCTGAACGCGGGCGCGGGCGGCACGGAGTCCTGCGACTGGTGCAGCATGCTCTACCGCATGTACTGCCGCTGGGCAGAGAAAAAAGGATTTAAGACAGAGGTGCTGGATTTCCTGGACGGGGATGAGGCCGGTATCAAGTCGGTTACGGTGCAGATTAACGGGGAAAATGCCTATGGTTATCTGCGCTCTGAACACGGAGTGCACCGCCTGGTGCGTATTTCACCCTTTAACGCGGCGGGCAAGCGCCAGACATCCTTTGTGTCCTGCGATATCATGCCGGACATTGAGGAGGATATTGATATAGAGATTAATCCGGATGATATCCGTATTGATACCTACCGCTCCAGCGGCGCAGGCGGACAGCACATCAACAAGACCTCGTCCGCGGTGCGCCTGATCCACAAGGCGACCGGCATCGTAGTCTCCTGCCAGACCGAGCGCAGCCAGTTCCAGAACAAGGACAACTGCCTGCGTATGCTGCGCAGCAAGCTGGTCGAGATCAAGGAGCGCGAGCATCTGGAGAAGATTTCGGATATCAAGGGCGTGCAGATGAAGATCGAGTGGGGCAGCCAGATCCGCTCCTATGTCTTCATGCCCTACACCCTCGCCAAGGACACCCGCACCGGCTTTGAGAACGCAAACATCAACGCCGTGATGGACGGCGACCTGGATGGGTTCATCAACGCCTACCTGTCCGGCCTTGCGGCGGGCACCCTGTCCACCAAGTAACCACAGCTGGGAAACACGCTGCCGCGCCTTCGGCGGCGTGTTTTTTTGCGAAAATGGATGGAACCTGTAAAAAACCAGGCAAAAACCGGTGTTATTCATGATTTTTATAAAATGCGGTCACCAACAAAACGCATGTTTGTCACCCGCCTCCCGTATGCTGTGGAGTGTACCGGAACAGATGCCGGTCGCACATCACAGTTGGAATGGAGATGGAACATATGAAGCACCATATGAAAAAAGCGGTTTTTGCTGCATTTATGGCAGCATGCCTGACGATTTCGCTCGCCGCGTGCAGTTCGCAGACCACATCGACGGATGTAACCACGGACGAGGGCACCAGCCAGAGCACCACACAGGATGAGCCGAGCGATGACACGCTCCAGCAGGATACAGCGGACGAGGACGCTGCGCTTTCGGACGAGGGCCTGTCTGACAGCAGCCTGACGGACAGCGATACGACCGGCGACGCATCGGACGCATCGCCGGACGGCGGTACTGCAGAGGACGGCACCTCCGGCACGGAACAAGACGGCGCACCGGCCGACAGCACGGACAGCGGCGCGGAATGATCCCGCGCATTGCCCGCACATAAAACCCAGCCCTCCGGCACAAACTGTCACCGGAGGGCTTTTACTATGAAAGATCGTACAAAATTCGCGGTTACCGGCGCGTTGGCCGGCGCGGCGAACGGCTTTTTCGGGGCGGGCGGCGGCCTGTTCCTCGTCCCGCTTCTGGCCTCGTGGTGCGGTATGGAGCAGCGGAAAGCGTTTGCGACCTCGGTCGCGGTCATCCTGCCGCTCAGCGTGGTTTCCGCGGTGATCTACTGGATGAAAGGCGGGCTGGATTTCGGCACAGCATGGCCCTATCTGCTGGGCGGCGCGGTGGGCGGCGTCATCGCGGGACGCCTTTTCCAAAAGATGCGCATGGTCTGGCTGCGGCTGCATTTTCACAGATAGGGGCAAGCGACTGTGCCTTTATCAGCCGCAGGGGACGCCGCCATATGGGGAGGATGACCGGCATCCTGTCCGGCTTTGGCATCGGCGGCGGTTCGCTGCTGCTGCTCTATCTGACGCTGTTTGCAGGCGTCGGCCAGTACCAGGCGGGCGGCATCAACCTGCTGTATTTTATCGCCTGCGCACCCGCGGCGCTCTGGTCGCACATCAAAAACGGGCTGGTGGAGGGCAAGGCGGTCAAATGGTGCGTTGCGGCAGGCGTGCTGACCTCGGTTGCAGCGGCGTTCCTGGCCGCGCGCATGGACACGGACTGGCTGCGTCGGGCGTTCGGTGTGTTCCTGCTGTATGTCGGCGCGAAAGAGCTGCTGGCGAAGGGTAGCGGCGGCGCGCCCCGCCCCGCGCCGGGCACGAAAAAAGGGCGGACCTATCGGTCCGCCCTTTGCAGCAAGCGCTCATACCTCGATCACGGAAAAGCCTGCGGCCTTTTTGATGCGGTTGGCGACCGCCAGCCCCAGCCCCTCGTCCGAGGGGCACTGCGCCCAGATCTGCTCAACGCCGGTGTCGTCGAACGCGCGCAGGCGGTCGAACACCTCGCGTGCCTGCGCCGCAAGGTCGAATTGGGAACCAAAGCACTCCACTACGCAGGTGGGGAAATAATCCCGGTATTCGTCAAAGCAAAGTACGCCAGTGGGGCCTTGCAGGTGTTCTTGAATATACATTGCCGCCTTTTGTGGGTCGCCGCGCACAACCGTCACCGGTGCTTTGGGCGCATAGTGGCGGTACTTCATGCCCGGCGCGGACACCTTGACGTCGTCCCCGATCTTTTCGTACAGCGCGCGGTCCACCTCGACCTCACCCAGTACGCTGCGCAGCTGCTCGAGCGTGATACCGCCCGGCCGCAGCAGCCGCGGTTTTTCCAGCGCGAGCGTGACAACGGTCGATTCCACGCCCACGCCGCACGGCCCGCCATCCAGAATCGCGGCGATTTTACCGTCCATATCGCGCAGGACGTGCTCCGCGGTGGTGGTGGACGGCCGTCCGGAGGTGTTTGCGGAGGGCGCGGCAAGCGGCACGCCCGCTGTGCGGATCAGGTCGCGCGCCAGCGGGTGCGACGGCAGGCGGATGCCCACCGTGTCCAGCCCGCAGGAAACCTCGTGCGGGATGCAGCCCCCCTTGGGCACGATCATGGTCAGCGGCCCGGGCCAGAACGCTTCGGCCAGCGCCTTTGCCTGCGGCGGCACCGCCGGGCACAGGTCGTAAATCTGCTCGAAGTCCGCAATGTGCACGATCAGCGGGTTATCCTGCGGCCGTCCCTTCGCGAGGAAGATTTTCGCTACTGCTTCCCCATTCAGAGCGTTTGCAGCCAGCCCATAGACCGTTTCCGTGGGTATGCCCACCACTTCCCCCTGCAAAATCAGGCCAGCTGCGATTTTTACCGCGTTTTTATCCGATTGTGGGGAAAGCATGATTGTTTTCATATCTTACACTTCCATCAGTGGTGATTTATGATTGTATTTTTGTTTCTTCTGAGATGACAATCCCATTTTCCATCTTAAATTCCAGCACAATATAATCCAGCCAGTCACTGTCCACGATATAGGACATCTGCGTGTCGTTCGACGCGAAATCCGGCTCGCCCAGCAGGGCGCGCACATCGGCTTCGGCCATGCCGGCCAGTTCTACGGTGTCCCGCAGGCTGGGCAGCAGGAAATGCCGGTCTTCCGGCGCGGTCTCTGCCCAGTTTTCCGCGGTGAAATCCCGCGGCACGCCGATGCCAAGCTCGAAAAAGCCGTTCGCCTGCCACACGCCGCCGCCAAGCAGCAGCGCGCACAGCGCGATCGACACAAACCAGCTCCGCCGCCGTATTTTCCCCGCAAACAGGAGGATACTCCCCGCGAGGAACGCGGCGACACCGAGCAGCGCCAGCCCAAGGCCGGAATGCAGTGCAAAAAAGAAAAACAGTTCCACAATGATCCCTCCCGCCTCTATTATAGCGGCGGGAGGGCTGAATTTTGTGACGTTTTTGTTAAATTACGGCAGGAACGGCAGCGCCAGCAGCGCGTCCGGCGCCTGAATCACGCCGGTATACAGGCCGACCGCAATCAGCACCACACCGATCGCGAGCACGATCAGTTTTTTCGTGATCTTCAGGATGAGCAGCACAATGTTGATAAGCACGAGCGCGCCGCCGATCACCAGCCAGGGCGCGGACTGCCAGAGTGCGGAAAGTTCGTTCATTGGGGGTTCTCCTTTCGAGGGGTACAGGGGTTATGCTTCGCTTTGGGCCTTGAGCTTTTCGGCGGTGTCCGCCGCGATCAGCGCATCCAGGATCTCGTCCATGTCGCCGTTCAGGAACTGGTCGAGTTTGTACAGCGTCAGCTTGATGCGATGGTCGGACACGCGGTTTTCCGGATAGTTATAGGTGCGGATGCGCTCCGAACGGTCGCCCGTGCCGACCTGGCTTTTGCGGTCGGCGGCGATGGCGGCCTGCTGCTTTTCGACCTCGGCTTCGTACAGCCGCGAACGCAGCACGCGCATGGCCTTATCGCGGTTTTTGTGCTGGCTGCGCTCGTCCTGGCACTCGACGACCGTGCCGGTCGGGATGTGCGTGATGCGGATGGCGGACGATGTTTTATTGATATGCTGGCCGCCCGCGCCGGATGACCGGAAGGTGTCAATGCGCAGATCGTTCGGGTCGAGGTAGAAATCCACTTCCTCGGCCTCGGGCAGCACCGCGACCGTGGTGGTCGAGGTGTGCACGCGGCCCTGGCTCTCGGTTTCGGGCACGCGCTGGACGCGGTGCACGCCGCTCTCAAACTTGAGGCGCGAATACACCTTATCCCCCGCGACGCGGAACACGATCTCCTTATACCCGCCCAGTTCGGTCTCGGATTTGCTCATGACCTCGGTCTGCCAGCCGCGTTTATCTGCGTACATGGTGTACATACGGTACAGGTCGGCGGCGAACAGCGCGCTTTCCTCGCCGCCCGCGCCGCCGCGGATTTCCACGAAAATATTTTTCTCGTCGTTCGGGTCTTTGGGCAGCAGCAGGATTTTGAGTTCGTCCTCGAGCCGCGCGATATCGGCTTTGGCCTGCTGGAGTTCCTCCTGCGCCAGCTCTTTCATATCCGGATCGGACAGCATTTCGAGCGCGTCGGCCTGTGCCTGCTGCGCTTTTTCGTACGCGCGGAAGGCGGCGACGATCGGTTCGAGTTCGTTGCGCTCCTTGAGGAGCTTCGCCGCCCGGTCGGGGTCGTCGTATAAGCCTGGTTCGGCCAGGCGCGCTTCCAGTTCGTCCATGCGCTGGGCCAGGGCGTTCAGTTTTTCAAACATATCGGTTTATTCCCTTTCGTTTTTCGGCGGCCACTCGTAGGCCTCGCCCTCTTGCTGCATCGCTTCGATAATCAGCCGGTTGATGAAATTATTGACCGATTCGCCGTGTTTTGCGGCAAATTCCTGTATTTTTGCCCGGCAACCCTTTGGAACATTCAAACCGATGCGGTCATATGATTTCGCAATATATTTATTGGTTGCGCGCTGATGCGCCTTACTCGTCTTAGGCTTTTTCTGTTGTTCTGACATGAGCCGCCCCCTGTCTGTTCCATTTGTTGCACTTTGCAGAAAGATACAATTATATTGTTGTAAATGTATGCACCTTGCCACTTGATATATTGTTGTAAGTGCATTATACTTACAACTAAAGGAGCAAGAAACATATGGATGAAATCTTAAAAGGTCAGTTCCAGCTCTGGCTGGATCAAAATGGGCTGGAGGATGACGCCGTGTATCAGGCCGGGCTGGCGCTCGACCAGCGGCTTTGTTCCCTCTGTTCGCTGCCGGATTTTTTGGATATCGAGCCGGTCATCAACGAATATCAGTACGTCACCGCCGAGCGCGCCTTTTGCGCGGGGTTCGCGTGGGCGGTCGCGCTCGCCGGACAGGCAAAGGAGTTTTTGGCATAAGGTGCGGGAGCAGTATCGCACATGGTTTCAGGCGATGCCCCCGCGAGGGGGCATCCTTTACGGCTTGGATTATTACCAAATCCGACCAGTTTCAAGTCATGCCCCCGTGAGGGGGCATCGCCGG
>USSI01000095.1 GCA_900557315.1 uncultured Butyricicoccus sp.
TTGGGGGGCTTTCCCTTCAACGATTACTATTATAGTCATTTCAGATAAAAACACAAGAGATATTTTGTTGAATATTACCTTGAATTGCGAAAGGTTTTTGGTCAAGATGACAATAAATAGTGAAATAAATTGGATAATATGCACAATAACCAAAGGAGACCGATAAAATCCGCTGCCATTCGGGCATTTTGCGGGAACAATCCCGCGTCCCGTTTCGTGTTGTTTGCAGAAAGGAGGAGAGAGCACCGTGCAAAGCAAGTTACGATCGGATGCATTCCTGTGCGAAGCGATGGAGCGCTGCGGCGACGCAGTCTACCGGCTGGCGTACTGCCGCCTGGGCAGCCGGGCGGATGCAGAGGATGTTTTCCAGGAGGTTTTCCTCCGTCTGCTGCGCGACACAACCGATTTCCGCGATGCTGAACATCTCAAGGCGTGGCTGCTCCGGGTGACGGTCAGCCGATGCAATGACCTGCGCCGGTCGGCGTGGTTTAAGCGCACCGCGCCGCTCGAGGCTGCGCCCGATGCGGCCGCACCCGAGCATGACGGCCACGAAGAACTGTGGCAGGCGGTTCATGCGCTGCCGGACGATCTGCGCACCGCCGTCTATCTGCATTATGTAGAGGGGTACAGCACGGACGAGATCGCAGGGCTGGTGGGATGCCGGCCCGCGACCGTACGCACGCGGCTGCACCGCGCCCGCAAACAACTGAAACTGGATTTGGAGGGATCTGACGATGAAGAATATCAGCGAGTTCCGCAGATTGCAGGACATGAAAGCCCCTGAGGAGCTGAAACAGCGTACATTGGAAGCGGCGCGGGAAATGCGCCGCGAAGAACAGCAAACCACCCCGCAGCACCTTGCGCCTGCGCCGCGTCGGTTCGGCATGGCAAAGCGCATTCTGGCGGCGGCGTGCGCGTTCGGCGTGATCGTTGGCGGCACGGCGGTATGGCGCGCGCAGGGCAGCGGCCAGAGTACGGGCGACGCGGTAGCGGAAGCGGTCGCGCACTCGTTCGGCATTGTGGCCTATGCCGCGGACACGGGCGAGACCATCGCGCCGAAGGACAGCAAAGTTGTGTTTGACATTGCCGGGGGCGGCATGGACAGCCCGACCAAGGGCTTTTTCAGCGGCTGCCTGTTCAAAGTGACGGGCGACAATATCGAGACGGTCAGCGCGTCGGTTGACAAGGGCGGGCTGTACCGCGTCGAGCGGCTGGACATCACAGAAGCGGATGCGCAGGCGATCATGACAGGCGGATTCGCGCCCGTAGCGGATGCGGACGACATCATGGTGCAGTCCGAACCGGAGCAGAACAAATGGTGGGTGGACGCCAGCTACCGCGTGGAAAACGGCTTTGTAGAGCCGTATGACCCCAGCACCTGCTACGGCCTCTGGGGCGAACCCCAGGCGGTCGATATGGCGCAGGAAGAGGATGGGCCGGACGCATGGCACGCCCGCATTGACGAATTCGACGGCGCGACCCTGACCGTCACCGTCACCTTTACCGACGGCACGACCGACACCCAGACGTTCACGCTGCATACCGGCAAGCTGGCTGTGGAATACCCGGCCGATGAGAGCGGCCCGCAGCTCACCGGCGAGGTGCTCACCGACGAGCAGGCCCAAACACAGGGCTATCTCTACGGCGTATACGCGGAAATGCAGGAATAACAGCGCAAAATCCCCTGATGGATGCCATCGGGGGATTATTTTTTTGCGGAAAAGTGGGAAAGCGGCTTGAAAAACCTATCCTGATCGCATAAAATAAAAGAAGCTTTGAAAAAAAGAGGAAAAATTATGTTAAATATTGTTCTGGTCGAGCCGGAGATCCCGCAGAACACGGGTAACATTGCCCGCACCTGCGCGGCGACCGGATGCGTGCTGCACCTGGTCGAGCCGCTCGGCTTTGCGATTGACGATAAGCGGATGAAGCGTGCGGGGCTGGATTACTGGCACCTGCTTGACGTCCGCATGTACAAAAACCTGGACGAGTTCTTTGCCAAAAATCCGGACGGCCGGTACTTTTACGCCACCACCAAGGCGCCGCAGGCCTACCATGAGGCGGCATACCGCGACGGCGACTATCTGATGTTCGGCAAAGAGACAAAGGGGCTGCCGGAAAGCCTGCTGATCGAGCATCCGGAGCGGTGCGTGCGCATCCCGATGCGCGAGGGCGCGCGCAGCCTGAACCTGTCCAATTCGGTGGCCGTGATCGTGTTCGAGGCGCTGCGGCAGACCGGCTTTGAAAACCTGAAACTCGCGGGGCCGTTCCCGCAGGCGTGAGGAGGAAACTATGGAAAAAATACACATCCTGACCGATTCATCCGCTGATATCCCGCAGGCGCAGGTGGAGGCGCACGGGATCGAGATTGTGCCCATCACGTTGACGCATGAGGGGCGCACCATCCGCGAATACTATGACATCAGCCCGGAGGAATACTGGAAGCTGCTCGAGGACAGCCGTGAAATCCCGGTCACCGCAATGGTCACGCCCACGGTGTTCCTGGATTCTTACCGCCGCGCGGCGGAGCGCGGCTGCACGCACCTGCTGGCGGTGCTCATCAATGCAAACGGCTCGGGCACCTATCAGGCGGCATGCCTTGCGCGCGATATGTTCCGCGAGGAATGCGGGGACAAAATGCGCATTGAGGTGATCGACTCCGCGACCTACACCTATATTTACGGCCATATCGTTGTGCTTGCCGCCGAACTGCGCGACCAGGGCGACAGCTTTGACGCGATTCTGGGCGTGGTGCGCAGCCGGCTGAACCGTGTGGAAGCCTTCCTCGGCGTATACAGCTTAAAGCACCTGAAAAAATCCGGCCGCATTTCGGGCGGCGCGGCGTTTGTGGGCGAGGCGCTCGGCCTCAAGCCGATCAGCCATGTATATGACGGCGCGGTCAATGTGTGCGATAAAGTGCGCGGTGAAAAAGCGCTGGTTGCGGGGATGATTAAAAAGGTATCCGCCCGCGTGCAGCAGCCGGAAAAACAGACCGCGCTTCTGCTGTACGGCGACGTGCCCGCCGCGCGGATCGACGAGCTGGAAAAACGCCTGCGCACGGAAATCGGCTTCCGGGATGTGGTCCGCAGCCCAATCGGGCCTTCGGTCATCACCAATACCGGCCCGCAGGCGCTTGCTGTGGCGTATTATGGGCAACCCCGGGCATAAGCGGAATTGGGCATATTGTTTAATATTTCACAAATATTTTCTGCAAAACGCAAAAAAATGCTAAAAGAGAACTGAAATGCAAGGTTTTTCACATTTTTGCTTGCTATGAATGGGAAGAACGAGTATAATTTTGTAATGGAAGCGGAATTCTTAATGGGAAGACCGCGATTTTGCTCCGTATTGCTTACATTTATATCTTAAAGGAGAGGGATATTTATGCAGTACAATAAAAAAAGCGTTGAGGATATTGACGTATCCGGCAAAAAGGTTATCGCCCGCTGCGACTTCAATGTGCCGCAGGACGAGAATGGAAATATCACTGACGACAAGCGTATCCGCGCGTCGCTCGAAACCATCAAGTACCTGCTGGATCACAACGCAGCTGTAATCCTCTGCTCACACCTCGGCCGTCCGAAGGGCGAAGTAAACATGAAGTATTCGCTCGCGCCGGTTGCCAAGCGCCTGTCCGAGCTGCTCGGCCAGGAAGTCAAGCTGGCGAAGGACGTTGTCGGCGAGGATGCAAAGAAGCTCGCCGCTGAGGTAAAGCCGGGCGAGGCGATCCTGCTGGAGAACGTCCGTTTTGAGAAGGGCGAGACCAAGAACGATCCCGCGCTGGCCAAGGCGTTTGCCGACATGGCGGACATCTTTGTCAACGATGCGTTCGGCACCGCGCACCGCGCGCACGCCTCCACTGCCGGTATTGCCGACTACCTGCCGGCTGTCTGCGGCTTCCTGATTAAGAAGGAAATCTCCATCATGGGCAAGGCGCTTTCCGACCCGGCCCGTCCGTTCGTTGCCATCCTGGGCGGCGCGAAGGTTTCCGACAAGATCAACGTCATCAACAACCTGATCGACAAGTGTGACACCGTCATCATCGGCGGCGGCATGGCCTACACCTTCTCCAAGGCGCAGGGCGGCTCGATTGGCACCTCGCTGTGCGAGGAGGATAAGATGGACCTCGCGCTCGGCCTCATCAAGAAGGCGGAGGACAAGGGCGTCAAGCTGCTCCTGCCGGTTGACACGGTTTGCGGCGACCACTTCGGCGCGGACGCAGAGCCGGTTGTTTACGAGGCTGGCAAGCTGCCGGACAACATGATGGGCATGGACATCGGTCCCAAGACCGTTGAACTGTTCTCCGACGCTGTGAAGAACGCCGGTACGGTCGTCTGGAACGGCCCGATGGGCGTGTTCGAGTTCGACACCTTTGCGGTTGGCACCAAGGAAGTTGCCAAGGCGATTGCGGCGTCCGGTGCGGTTTCGATCATCGGCGGCGGCGACTCCGCAGCAGCGGTTGAGAAGCTGGGCTTTGCGGACAAGATGACCCACATCTCCACCGGCGGCGGCGCTTCGCTGGAGTTCCTCGAGGGTCTCGAACTGCCGGGCATTGCCTGCCTGCAGGATAAGTAAAAATTCTTGTTTGAAGCGTACCGCTTCAGACGAAAATAGGCTGTGCCGGGCCTGAGGACCGGGCAAAGCCCGCGCTTTTCATGAAAATTGCAGTGCAATTTTCCGTTAAATAGGCGCGGTGCACGATGGGGTGCGGCGCGGAAATGAAAAAATCTCCTGTTATGGGTTAAACGGGGTTTAGTATTATGTCAATGATTAATACGAAGGATATTCTGGAAACCATCAAGATGATCGAGGAGGAGCACCTTGACATCCGTACGATCACGATGGGCATTTCGCTGCGCGACCTTGCCAGCGACGATGTCAACGTGCTGGCGGACAAGATTTACGACAAGGTCACCCGCCGTGCGGAAAAGCTGGTTGCCACAGGCGAGCAGATCGAGCGGGAACTGGGCATCCCGATCATTAACAAGCGTATTTCGGTCACCCCGATCGCGATGATCGGCGCGGTGACGACCGCGAACAGCTATGTGCCGCTCGCCAAGGCGCTCGACCGCGCAGCAAGTGCGACCGGCGTCAACTTCGTCGGCGGCTTTTCCGCGCTCGTGCAGAAGGGCTTTGCCAAGGGCGACGAGATTTTAATCAACTCGATCCCCGAGGCGCTGGCGGAGACCAATCTGGTTTGCTCGTCTGTCAATGTTGCGTCCACCAAGGCGGGCGTCAACCTGGACGCCATCGGCCTGATGGGCCGCATCATCAAGCAGACCGCGGAGCTGACAAAGGACAACGACTCGATGGGCTGCTCCAAGCTGGTCGTTTTTGCCAACGCGGTGGACGATAACCCGTTCATGGCGGGCGCGTTCCATGGCATCGGCGAGCCGGAGACGGTCATCAACGTCGGCGTATCCGGCCCGGGCGTGGTGCAGTCGGCGATCCGCCGCGCGGGCGACTGCTCGATTAACGAAGTGGCCGAGGTCATCAAAAAGACTGCGTTCAAGATCACGCGCATGGGCCAGCTGGTTGGTGCGCTGGCAAGCCAGCGGCTGGGCGTGCCGTTCGGTATTGTTGACCTGTCGCTTGCGCCGACCCCGGCGATTGGCGACTCGGTCGCGCGCATCCTGGAGGAAGTCGGACTGGAGGTCTGCGGCGGCTGCGGCACGACCGCGATCCTCGCCATGCTCAACGACGCGGTCAAAAAGGGCGGCGTCATGGCGTCGTCGTCTGTCGGCGGCCTGTCGGGCGCGTTCATCCCGGTGTCCGAGGACGAAGGCATGATTGCTGCGGCGCAGTCGGGCGCGCTCACGCTCGAAAAGCTGGAGGCCATGACTGCGGTCTGCTCGGTTGGCATCGACATGGTTGCCGTACCCGGCGACACGACTGCCGAGGTCATCTCCGGCCTGATTGCGGATGAAATTGCCATCGGCGTGGTCAACTCCAAGACGACCGCTGTGCGCGTGATTCCGGCGATTGGCAAGAAGGTCGGCGACATGGTCGAGTTCGGCGGCCTGCTCGGCTCCGCGCCGATCATGCCGGTGCATACCGCC
>USSI01000096.1 GCA_900557315.1 uncultured Butyricicoccus sp.
GCCTGCGTATAGATCACCGCATCGGCCTCACGCTCTATAAAATCGATTCCATCATGGATGGCGCGCTTGACGAGCTGATCGACGCTCTGGTCACAGCCGATCAGGCTGAGAAGCTGAAGCGCGGACAGCAGGATACTATTTGATAGATATACAAATTGATTCGAGGCGATTGATATGCATACACGGTATTTTGACCTGCGGGACACCAAGGGTCAGCAAAAGGTCATTGAGGATCAGATCTCAGCGGCAGCCGACATTTTGCGGCAGGGAGGCTTGATCGGTATTCCGACGGAAACCGTCTACGGTCTTGGTGCAAACGCTCTGGACGAGGACGCTGTCCGCAAAATCTTTGAAGCCAAGGGACGTCCGCAGGATAATCCCCTGATTATCCACATTCCGGGGCCGCAGTGGCTTCCGCGCTACTGCGAGGATGTTCCTCCGCTTGCCTATACGCTGGCGCGTAAATTCTGGCCCGGACCGCTGACAATGATTTTAAAGCGGAAAAAAATCATTCCGGATGCTACCACGGCTGGGCTTGATACCGTAGGCGTCCGCTGCCCGGACCATCAGGTGACACTGGCGATCATTCGGGAGTCCGGCGTCCCGATTGCGGCGCCCAGCGCCAATACCTCCGGCCGCCCAAGCTGCACCACTGCGGCGGACGTCATGGAGGATATGGAGGGCAAAATCGACGCCGTGGTGGATGGCGGCCCCTGTCAGGTGGGCGTGGAATCCACCATTATCGACTTGACCTGTGAGCCGCCCCGCCTCCTGAGACCCGGCGGACTGCCGCTGGAGGCGTTGGAGGATGTGGCCGGTCCTATCGCGGTGGACCGCGCCGTGACCCAGCAGCTAAAGGAGGGTGAGCAGCCGAAGGCACCAGGCATGAAGTACCGTCACTATGCGCCCAAGGCCCCGGTCACCGTTGTTACCGGCCCAGCAGCCTCCTCGGCCCGAACGATTCAGCATCTGGCACAGCCGGGAGATGGCGTCATCTGCTTTGACGAATTTGCGACGCTTTTTGACCAGCAGGTTGTGGAGCGTCTTGGCCCCAGTCAGGACAAGCGTATTCAGGCACAGCGTGTTTTTGATGCCCTACGTGCCTTTGACAGCAAGGATGTGCCTCAGATTTACGCGCAGTGCCCGGACAGTCAAGGGCTTGGCCTTGCCATCAGCAACCGTTTGAAAAAGGCGGCTGGCTTCAAAACCATCGCTGCTGAGGAACGGAAGGTCATTCTTGGAATTACCGGCGGCACCGGCTCCGGAAAGACCACTCTGACCCGGCATTTGAAGGAACACTTCGGCAAAGACGTGACCGTCATCGGCCATGACAGCTATTATAAGCGGCAATTCGCGATTTGGGCGGTACGGTCATTGATTGTGACGCCGTATATCATAAGATGGTGGCCGAAAATCAGGATCTCCGCCATGCCATTGAGGTCAAGTTCCACGGCGTGTTCAATTCTGATGGTTCCCTGAACCGTAAAAAACTGGGTGAGCTGGTCTTTGAAAACAAAGAGCGGATGGAGCAACTCAACGAGGTCATTTATCGTTTTCTTGTCCCCGAGGTCCAGCGCTTGTGTCAGGAGGGCGGCGATCTGGTAGCAATCGATGCCATCAATCTGGTGGAAAGTGGTGCAGATTCAATCTGTGACAAGACGATTGCCATTACAGCGCCCATGGAGCTGCGCGTTCGGAGAATCACGGCGCGGGACGGTATTGATGAGCGGTATGCCAGGATGCGGATATCCGCGCAGAAATCCGACGAGTTCTACCGCGGAAAATGCGACTATGAGCTCAGCAATACTGCCGAAACCGCCGAAGCGTTCCAGAGTGCGGCACAGATATTCTTCCAGCGTTTGATTGCGGAGCTGCGCGAGGAAAAGGACGATTGAGCTTAACAAGGAGGATTCGATATGTCTGATACCAATAAGGAATTGAAGGAGCGGCTGCTGAGCAGTCGCAAAAACGGCTTTGACCGTATTGACGCCGCGGAGCTGGCAGCGGTCAACGCATACTGTAAGGACTATATGGCGTTTCTGGACGCCGGAAAAACGGAGCGGCTCTGTGCGGCCGAGGCTGTTCATCTTGCAGAGCAGGCGGGGTATCGTCCCCTCAAGCGGGGCGAGGCACTGAAGCCCGGAGACAAGGTGTATGTCTGCAATCGTGGAAAAAGTGTGCTGCTGGCCCACATAGGTACGAAGCCCATCAGCAAGGGTGCACAGATCACAGCGGCCCACATCGATTCTCCCCGGCTGGACTTGAAGCCCAATCCGCTGTATGAGGATACGGAGCTTGCGTATTTCAAGACGCACTATTACGGCGGTATCCGCAAATACCAGTGGGTTACGATTCCCATGGAGCTTCACGGCGTTGTTGCCCTGACGGATGGACGCACGGTTACGGTCAACATCGGCGGCGATGACGGTGATCCAAAGCTGGTCATCACCGATCTGCTGCCCCATCTCGGTCAGGAGCAGAACAAGAAAACGCTGGCTGAGGGCATCATGGGTGAGCAGCTCAATCTGCTGCTGGGGAGCAAGCCGGTATCCGGCGAGGGCTCTGACCGCGTCAAGCTATCGGTCATGCAGCTTTTGAATGAAAAGTATGGCATCACCGAGGATGATTTCACCTCTGCCGAGCTGGAGGCCGTTCCCGCCGTGAAGGCAACGGAAATCGGCCTTGACCATTCCATGATCGGTGCTTACGGCCATGATGACCGCGTCTGCGGCTACGCCGCGCTGCGGGCACTGCTGGACATGGATAAAACGCCTGTCAAGACATCTGTATGCGTTCTGGCGGACAAAGAGGAGATTGGCTCTGACGGTGTAACCGGTATGCAGTCCGCCGCCTTCGATACCTTTATGGAGGACCTGTGCGAAGCGCAGGGGGCGGCGCTCCGCGTGTGCCTTGAAAATTCCTTCTGCCTCAGCGCGGATGTAACGGCGGCGTATGACCCGAATTTCGGCGATGTTTACGAGAAGAAAAACGCCGCCTATTTGAACTACGGCATCGGCCTTTGCAAATACACCGGCGCCCGGGGCAAATCCGGTGCCAGCGACGCCAGCGCCGAGACCGTGGGATATGTGCGGGGCATTTTTGAGCGGGCAAACGTGATCTGGCAGATTGCGGAGCTTGGTAAGGTAGACGCCGGCGGCGGCGGCACCGTGGCGATGTATATGGCAAACCGCAACATTACAACGCTGGACGCCGGCGTGCCGGTGCTGGCCATGCACGCCCCCTTTGAGGTTGTCTCCAAGCTGGACTGCTATGAGACCTACAAGGGTATGAAGGCAATTTACGAGGCTGAATAAAATAGTTTTTTATAAACAAGCAAACAGGAGGGAGTTTCCCTCCTGTTTGCTGTATAAAGACGGTTTTGAGCAATCTGCCCATATCAAAAGAACGGATGGAAAAATTTTCAAGCAAAGGAACGAGAGATTATTCAAATATTGTAGTTGCAAGTCCTCGAAAAAGCTGGTAAAATGAAATCCGTCGAAGACAAATGGCCATAGGAGGCGGACGAAATGGCAAGAAAAATCAAATATTATCTGGTTGCGGCAGATGCGCTCCCCGAAATTTTTATTCGTGTGGCAGAAGCAAAGTGCATGATGCAGACGGGCGAGGCGGATACGGTGGGAGCAGCCACCAAAATGGCTGGCATCAGCCGCAGCGCTTTTTACAAGTATAAGGACGCGGTCCAGCCTTTCAATGATATGAAATCCGAGCACATCATCACCTTTTATACGCTGTTGAAAGATGTCTCCGGTACGCTTTCAGGTGTGCTGGGAATCTTTGCCGATTCCGGAGCAAATATTTTGACTATCAACCAGAGTATCCCGACAAACGGCTGTGCCGCTGTTACAATCTCAGCCGAGACCTCGGATATGGAAAAATCTCTGGAGCAGTTGATCGCAGAGGTTTCCGGGCTTGAGAACGTGATCAAATTTGAGGTTTTGGCCGGATAAGGGGAGAACGATTGGGGAGAACGATTGGGGAGAACGATTTATGATCAAGATTGCAATTCTGGGACTCGGTACAGTCGGTACCGGCGTTGTAAAGGTGGTGGAAGCCAACGCCGACTCCATTCAGCATAAGCTGGGGCAGCCAATGGCAGTTAAAACGGCACTGGTCCGCCGTTTTCGCAGCGGCCCTTATCAAGAGCTTATGACGGATAACTTCCGTGAGATCGAGTCAGACAGTGAAATTCAGGTGGTTGTGGAGACCATTGGCGGCGTGGACGCTGCCTATGACTATACCCGCCGGTGCCTTATGGCCGGGAAGCACGTTGTTACTGCCAACAAGCAGCTGGTAGCCGAGCATGGCTGTGAGCTGCTGGAACTGGCACGGCAAAATCATGTCAACTATTTGTTCGAGGCCAGTGTTGGCGGCGGCATTCCCATTCTGCACCCGCTGACGCAGTGCATGGCCGCAAACCGCATTGATGAGATTTACGGCATTTTGAATGGCACCACAAACTTTATCCTTACCAAGATGGTCAAGGAGGGCGCGCCGTTTTCCGAGGTTTTGAAGCTGGCTCAGGAAAAGGGCTATGCCGAAGCAGACCCCACCGCCGATGTTGAGGGCATTGATGCCGGACGGAAGATCTGCATTCTGGCCGACCTTGCCTTCGGTCATCAGGTAAGTCCCAATCAGGTCCCGATGGAGGGCATCACCAAGCTGGATCTGAAGGATGTGGAAATTGCGCAGCGCCACGGTTATCAAATTAAGCTGCTGGGCCGCTGCCTGCGGCTGGAGGGTGGCCGTCGGACCGCTTATGTGGCACCTCACCTCATTTCTCAGGAAAATCCCGTGTCCGATGTCAATGACGTTTTCAACGCAGTTGTTGTGCGCGGCAACGCCACCGGCGATGTCATGTTCTGCGGCAAGGGCGCCTGTGACCTGCCGACGGCTTCTGCCTGTGTAGCCGATGTTATGGAATGCATTCAGGAGCAGCGGCATCGCCCGGAGATTGGCTGGAGTCCCGATGAATCGGGCTTTGTCTCTCCTTTGGAGTTGAAGGACCGCTGGTATTTCCGCACAGATACGACCCTTTCTCAGCAGGAGCTTCCTCACGGTGCTCAGGTGTTGGAGAGCAGTGCCGGTACCGCTTTCATCACAGATTACATAACAGGCCATGAGGCACAGGCGCTGAAAGCAAAGCTGTCTGCACCGGCCTGTCTGCGGGTGCTGGACTGATTCCCCAATTTGCCTGATTTGGCGTATGATGGGGTGGACCCTGCCCTTCGGGGCAATCTGAAGCTGAGAGGGAACAACCATGAGTTTGATCGTACAAAAATTCGGCGGCAGCAGTGTGCGGGACGCGGAGCGTATCCGCAATGTTGCCGGTATTATTGCAGAAACCTATTTGCAGGGCAATGATGTGATTGTTGTCCTGTCTGCTCAGGGCGACACAACAGATGACCTGATTGCCAAGGCGAAGGAGGTCAATCTCCATCCATCCAAGCGGGAAATGGATATGCTGCTTTCCACCGGGGAGCAGATATCCGTTGCCCTGTGCGCCATGGCGCTTGAAGCAATGGGATTGCCGTGTGTATCCTTGACCGCGTGGCAGGTCGGGATTCAAACCACGAAGGTCCATTCCGATGCCAGAATCAAGAAAATCGACACGGAGCGAATCAAATCGGAGCTTGACCAACATCGAATCGTACTGGTGACGGGCTTTCAGGGCGTTGACCGCCTTGGCGATGTGACAACGCTGGGACGCGGCGGCAGCGATACCAGCGCCGTGGCACTGGCAGCGGCCTTTCGGGCCGATTTGTGCCAAATTTACACGGATGTGGACGGCGTTTATACCACCGACCCGCGCATCGTCCCCAACGCGAGAAAGCTGGATGAGATCACCTATGACGAGATGCTGGAGCTGGCATCACAGGGCGCAGGCGTGCTCCACAACCGCAGCGTGGAGCTTGCAAAAAAGTTCCGGGTAGATTTGGAGGTTCTTTCCAGTCTGGAAAGGAAACCCGGAACAAAAGTGAAGGAGGTCACAAAAGTGGAAAAAACCACTATTGCCGGTGTGGCAAAGGATACAAGT
>USSI01000097.1 GCA_900557315.1 uncultured Butyricicoccus sp.
CAACCGTGGCCGGCCTGCTCGAACAGGGTGCGCTGTCCCGCAGGGACGCCGCGCGCGTCAACTCCTTCTGCAACTGCGCCAGCCCCGGCTTCTGCATCGGGCTGGTCGGGCTGGGCGTGTTCGGCAGCGCGCACACAGGCGCGGCATTGTACGGCATCCATGTGCTGTCCGCCCTGCTTGCCGGGCTGCTGACCGCACGGGACAGGGATGCGCCGGTCACATCCCCCCAAAGCGCGCCTCCTGCCTGCGCACCGCGCGAAAGCTTTGCCGCGGCGTTCTGTGCAGCGGTCCAGCAGGCCGCTGCGACTGCGCTGACCGTGACCGCTTTCCTGACCGTGTTCTCTATTCTGCTCCGGCTGCTCGCGCCCGTGCTTACGCTGATCCCATATGGTACGGCGCTGACCGGTTTGATCGAACTGACCAACGGGCTGGACAGCCTGCCGCAGCTGCCCCTGCCCACCGGCGCGCTGCTGACGCTTGCCTCCTTCCTGCTCGGTTTCGGCGGGCTGGCCGTGCAGTTCCAGGTGCGTGCGCTCGCCGCCCCGCAGGCCCTGCCGATGGCGGGTTTTGCCGCTGCAAAGCTGCTGCACGGCGCGCTCGCCGCGCTCATCACCGCGCTGGCGTTCCGCCTGTCCCCGTCCGCGCTTCTGGTCTTCGCGCCTGCCGCCCCATCGACCGCGCAGTGGCATGCCGCAGCCGCGGCGCTTGCGGCAGCTGCTGTACTGCTTGCAATTTGGGGTGGAAAAAAGGCGAAAAATAAGATATAATGGTCAAAGAACAGAAAGGGCCGCGCCGCGGTATCGCGTCCGGCCTGTTTGATTGGAGTTGACCACCCGCATGAGGCTGAAAAAGCTGCTGCGAAAAGATATCGAGCCGCGCTGCACCTATTGCGCGCACGGCGCCCCCATGGCGGACGGCGAACGCATCCTCTGCCGCCGCCGCGGCGTTGTGGACGGCACGGATCACTGCCGCGCCTTCCGCTATGACCCCCTGCGCCGCATCCCGCCCAAACCCGCCGCCCTGCGCGGCCATTTTACGGACGCAGATTTCGCACTGGGGGAGAACAATGAAAAATAATACCATAGGAAACCGATTTTCGGCACTTGCGCTGTGCTTTTTGCTGTTGTTTGCCGCCGCGCCCCTGCCGCGTGCCTTCGCCGCGCCGGAGGATGAAACCGGCTATACCGAAGACACCGGCGAGGATACGGGCGGCAGCACGGACGGCACTTCAGACAGTTCGGAAGGAGACGGTTCCAATACCGCGGCCAGCCAGCCGGGCGCGACCAACACCGACAATGTCATTGCCGCTTCAGCCGACGCCCCGGCGACAAATGCGGAAGCTGCGCTGCTCGTCAGCCCGGACTCCGGTATGGTGCTGTATGAGAAAAACGCGGACGAGCGCCGCTACCCCGCCTCCACCACCAAAATCATGACCGCACTGATCGTGCTGGAAAATGTATCCGACCTGAGCGAAACCGTCACCGCGCAGGCGTCCGACTTCGAAACGCTGGATACCGACAGTTCGGTTGCCGGCATCAAGGAGGGCGAGACGGTCACGATCGAGGACCTGCTGTACGGCCTGATGCTGCCCTCGGGCAACGAGGCCGCCTACATGCTCGCGCGGCACGTCGCCGGCAGTTATGACGCCTTTGTGGACATGATGAACCAGCGCGCCGAGGAGCTTGGGTGCACGGGCACGCACTTCTCCAATCCATGCGGCCTGCACGCGGACGACCACTATACCACCGCGCGCGACCTGTACAAGATCGCCTACGCGGCCATGCAGGACGAAACCTTCGCGGATATTGCCTCGACCGTACAGTGGAAAATGTCCAAGACCAACATGCAGGACGAACGCATCATTGTAACCACCAACAAGCTGATCCTCAGCTCTTACGCTGAGTATGCCTACCCCTTTTGCCTTGGCATCAAGACCGGCAACACCTCGCAGGCAGGCAACTGCTTTGTGGGTTACGCCGAATACGGCAACTCCAAGCTGTACTCGGTGGTGATGGGCTGCGACGACCGCTCGCTGGAATTCAGCAGCATTCCCGCCAGCTTTACGGACACCAGAGATCTGTTCAAATGGGGATTCAGTTCTTTCACCTCGAAAACGCTGGCCACACAGGGCGAAACCCTCGACTCGGTTGATGTACGTCTGTCCACGGATACCGACCAGCTTGTGCTCACGGTGAAAAACGATCTGGTTGCGCTTCTGCCCAACAATCTGGAGGTCTCTGAGCTGGAGCAAACCCCCACCACCCCGGACAGTGTGGACGCGCCGATCAAAGCGGGCGACGTGATCGGCAGCATGACCTATTCCTACAACGGCACGGTTTACGGCACAGTGGAACTGGTCGCACTGAACGACGTGGAAATGAGCCGTGTGCTGTATTATGCCGACCTGCTGAGCAACTTCTTCCAGAGCACGGTGTTCAAGGTCGTCCTGATTGTGTTCGCAGTGTTTATCGTGCTGTACATTTTGTTCAACCTGACCTTCGGCGGGATGCGCCGCCGCCAGCAGCGTAAAAACATGCGCACACGCTACCGCAACACCAATTACCAGCGCCGGCGCCGCAAATAAAATCACGACGTTCCATTTATATTAATACAGCGAAAAGGCCTTCCCCATGAAACATGGGGAAGGCCTTTTATTCTCCATCGCTGGCAGGATGGACCGCACAATTATCGGGTATGCGCAGTGTGAATTGTTAACTCCATGATCTGATTGGGGACTGCATCATGAAGGCAACCGAAAAGCCCTCGAATTTCTCCGCAAAGCAAAGCCGCCTGCAGCTCTGCAGACAGCTTTGCGCAATACAGTTTAATCCCCAATCGGGTCCTGAATCAGCGAAGCGGCCCGGAAACGATGGCGGTGCCCATCTTCCTGCGTCGTCTGCGCCTCTGCAAAATGCACATGTCTGCCGTCCCCAACGTCGATTGCGCCGCCGGAGCGCCCCTTGAATTCGTGGAAGTGGCCCTCGTAGAAATCGGTGCGGAAGCATACCTCATGCACGTGGTCTCCGTTGCCCAGCGGGATGGCCTCGCCGCTTACCGTTGCAAAGCGGTGATTATGCGGGTCGGTCGGTACCCGCCTCCGCAATCTGCACGCTGCCCACAATCTCATGGACGTGACGCTGCGGCTGGCTGCCACAGCCGCACATACAGCAGAAATTAGTATCTGAAAGCTCCATAACGAATACTCCTGTTACAGTTTTGGCAGGGATTGCTCCCCTATCCATACTATGCATCCGCCCATCGCCAGGCTACTTGGGCTGTCCATCAGGAGTGCATAAGACGCTGAATGCAAATGGATATCCTTGCCCTTCGCAGCGTACCCAATGGATCGTCTTGAAACATTTCGCATTATAACTTGTGCCAAATCTTGACAGAGGGCCACGATTGCACGTGCATAAATCCTCATTCCCGCAGCCTTTCTCTTTTCCTTGCCTGATCCTGTTTCCTACTGAACCGCGCCCCCGGCCGCCGTCAAGCCGGGCGCTGCAGGCAGCGTGCGGATTGTGTTTTCCTTATGGCTTTGCTATAATGAATCCATACTTTTTGACAGAAGGAGTTTCAAAACAATGGCTGACCGTCTTACATCAAGGGCCGCGCTGGGCACGGCGCTTTCCGGCGTGCTGGCCGGGGCGCTGATTTCCATCGGCGGCACGGTAAACTTATCCATCGAAAACCGGGTGCTCGGCGCCTGCTTTTTCAGCATCGGGCTGTTTTTTGTCGTTTCCATGCGGCTGTGGCTGTTCACCGGCAAGGTCGGCTGGCTGTGCCGGAACGGCATGACCTACGCCGTGCAGCTGCTGCTGACGCTCGCGGGCAACTTCGCAGGTACGCTGTGCGCCGCGCTGCTGCTGCGGCAGACGCGCGCAGCGGACGGGCTGGTGCAGCGTGCTGCTGAGCTGAGCGCAGTCAAAATAGCTGATTCCCTGCCCAGCCTGTTCGTACTGGCGCTGCTCTGCGGTGTGCTGATGTATCTGGGCGTGAGCGGCTTTCAAACGTTTGACAGCGCGCTCGGCCGGTATGGTGCGGTTTTCCTCGCGGTGACGGTATTCATCCTGTCCGGGTTTGAGCACTGCATCGCCAACATGTACTATTATTCCATGGCCGGGGTGTGGGGCAATGGCCGGGCGTGGTTAACTATGTTGGTGATGGTGCTGGGCAATGCCGCAGGATCGGTTATCATCGCGGAGGGCTACCGCCTGTCGCAAAAGCTGCTGGAATGACTGTTTTAAGGAGGATGGAGGACATGACTGTGCGAAAACTGGCCGCTTTCCTGCTGCTGTCCTGCCTGCTGGCGGGCTGCACCCAGCAGGCTGATCCTGCAGAGGCGCCGCCCGCCGGGCCGGCGCAGAGCGAACCTGCGCCCACGCCGGGGACGGAAACAACGCCGGAGCCCTCTGCGCCCGAACCTGATCCCCCTCAGCAGGCTGCGTCCGAGCCGCCCGCGGACGAAGCATTTGTCCGTATCCGGGACTATATTCCGACGATCCGGATTGATCTGCGCTATGCGACCGCGGACAACTTCACCGGCGAGGTCATTTATGACTTTTCCGACGCTTGGCTGCGCTATGGCACGGTGTGCAAACTTGCCGATGCGCAGGAGCGACTGCTGGAGCAGGGGTACAGCCTATGCATCTGGGACGCGTTCCGCCCGGCCGAGGCGCAGGACAGGCTGTGGGCGGTTTATCCGGACGGCAACTATGTCGCAAACCCCGCAAACGGCTATTCCGGCCATACACGCGGGGACACGGTGGACGTCACGCTCGTCACCGAGACAGGCGAAGCGGTCGAGCTGCCCTCGGGATTTGATGACTTTTCCGCCCGCGCGGATCGCGATTACAGCGACGTGTCCGATGCGGCTGCCGGAAATGCCCGCCTGCTCGAGCAGGTCATGCAGGACTGCGGCTTTTCCGGCTATGACAAGGAATGGTGGCATTACAGCGACGCGACTGCCTATCCGCCCGGGCTGGCATTTATCCCACCTGCCTGAACCGAAAACAGCAGCAGCCGCGACGTTTTTCCCATCGCGGCCACCTTTTCTGCTGCGTCATGGCCAGCCGAACCGTATCCAGTATCTAATTCACCGTCTGCCGTATACCGGTCTTGTAAGCTACAATGCTGATGTCGTAGAGGTCATGGATCATGGACAGGTACAGCATACAGTGTACCTTGTCGAGTTCTGACGAAATAGATGCAGAGTTTAAAATGCTTCATTCCGCGGCTTCCATGAATGGCCTGTATCTAACGATTCTTCTATGCTATGCCACTTTTACGAGGTACAGGTTTTACCTGCAGCAAAACCTTCGCTCTGGATGGAGAAATATCAGTTCTCTTTAAAGTCCATTCAAAGTCCTATTCAGGAAAAATCTTGGCATGGTATGATTGATTGGGACTCCTGTGCCGCACCGCTTCAACAGAGTTTTCTTCAATCTAAAAATGGCATTGTTTCGTGGAGTGCATAATCTTAAGTGTAAGAGAACTCTACATGGACGCACAGGAGGATATGCACATGAATGATTACAACAAAATCACAGCCCTTTACTCCCGCCTTTCCGTAGGCGACGAGGACAGGGACGGCGGCGAGAGCAACTCCATACAGAACCAGAAAAAATTTTTGGAAAGCTACGCCAGACAGCTAAAATTGACGAATATCCGGCACTACATTGATGATGACGAAAGCGGCAGATTTTTCGACCGTTCCGCCTACTCCCGCATGATAGAGGACGTAGAAAACGGCAAAATCGGCGTGTGTATTATGAAAGACATGACCCGCTGGGGGCGCGACTATCTCCAAGTCGGCAACGCTATGGAGATATTCAGACGGAACAACGTGCGCTTTATCGCAGTCAACAACGGCATAGACAGCGAAAACCCCGACACGTTGGAGTTTGCCCCTTTTATCAATATCATGTCGGAGTGGTATGCAAAGGACATCAGCAAGAAAGTAAAAACGGGCATTAAGACCAAAGGCATGAGTGGAAAGCCGATTGTCACCGAAGCCC
>USSI01000098.1 GCA_900557315.1 uncultured Butyricicoccus sp.
AGATGCCCCGCTTCCAGTTCATGTGGACGGAGAAGTGTGTGGAAATGTAAACGATATACAGGCAGAATGTATTCCGCGGAAAGTACGGATGATGTTCTGATCACAGGGTCTGCCAGACAGAATTTTATAAATCAGTTATAAAGGAGACATAAAATAAATGAGGATTGGACAGGGATATGACGTACACAAACTGGTAGAGGGAAGAAAACTGATCCTTGGCGGTGTAGAAATTCCATATGAAAAAGGACTTTTAGGACATTCCGACGCGGATGTCCTTGTTCATGCGGTTATGGATGCTTTGTTAGGGGCAGCAGCTTTAGGAGATATTGGACAGCATTTTCCAGATACAGATCCGGAATATGATGGGATCTCCAGTATAGAACTTCTGAAAAAAGTAGGGGAATTGTTAGAGAAAAAAGGCTATGTAGTGGAAAATATCGATGCTACGATCATTGCCCAGCGCCCTAAATTATTAAACTATCGTCCAAAAATGGCAGAGAAAATTGTGTTAGGATTATCCGGCGGCGTGGATTCCGCGGTCGCGGCGGCGCGCCTGCGCGCGCAGGGCTTCGAGGTGCACGGTCTGTTCCTCGAGGTCGGCCTGGGCGGCGAGGAGGCCGCCCAGCGCACGGCGGACGACCTCGGCATCCCGCTCTATATCGCGCACCGCCGCGAGGCGTTCGAGCAGCAGGTGTGCGCCTACTTTGCGGATGCATTCCGCAATGCCCGCACGCCCAACCCCTGCGTGGTGTGCAACCCGCTCATCAAATTCCGCGCGCTGACCGACTACGCGGACGAGATCGGCGCGCCCTATATCGCCACCGGGCACTATGCGCGCACCGGGCGCGACGGCGCAGGCCGTGCGCTGCTGCTGCGCGCCCGCGCGCCCAAGGATCAGACCTATATGATGCACCGCCTGCCGCGCCGTACGGTCGCGCGCTGCGTATTCCCGCTGGGCGAAAGCACGGGCAAGGACGAGGTGCGCGAAAACGCGCGGGAAATCGGCCTTTCGGTCGCGGACAAGCCGGACAGCATGGACATCTGCTTTATCCCGGACGGCGATGTTCACGGCTGGCTCGCGTGCCACGGCGCGGCCTGCCCGCCGGGCAATTTCGTGGACGAGGACGGCAATGTGCTCGGGCAGCACAAGGGCATCCACTGCTACACGGTCGGCCAGCGCAAGGGGCTGGGCGTGGCCGCGGAGGGCCGTCTGTTCGTGCACGAGCTGCGCCCGGAGACGGACGAGGTTGTGCTCTCGCTCGAGGATGTCTACCGGAAGGAGATCGCGGTGCGCGACGTACACTATATCGCGCCCGAATACGCGGAAAACGGCGCGTTTTCGTGTGAAGTGCGCGTGCGTTTCTCCAAGCGGAGCGACCGTGCGACCGTCTATCCGGACGGGGAAACCGCCCGCATCGTGTTCGAGGACGCGGTGCGTGCGCCCGCTAAGGGGCAGTCCGCTGTGTTCTATGATGGGGACATCGTGATCGGCGGCGGATTCATCGTATAAACAACAAAGCCCGCCAAAGCGGGCATACGGGGTGAAGGGAATGAAAGGAAACCATGCCTTGCAGGGGCATGCGCTGGCAATGTTCACCGAACTGGTCTGGGGCACGACCTTTGTCTCAACCAAGGTGCTGCTGCGCGCGTTCACGCCGCTCGAAATCATGATCGCGCGGTTCGCGCTCGGCTTTCTGGCGCTGCTGATCGCCGGGAAGGGCCTGATGAAGGCACAGCAGAAATGGCACGAACTCCTGTTTGCGCTTGCAGGCCTGACCGGCGTGACGCTGTACTTTTTAATGGAAAACATCGCGCTGACCTATATCTCCGCCTCGCTTGTGGGCGTGATCGTGGCGGCAGCGCCGCTGTTCACCGCGCTGGTCGCGGCGGCCGTGCTGCGCGAAAGGCTCAGCCGCTGGTTTTTCCTCGGCTTTGTGTGCGCGATGGCGGGCGTGGCGATGGCTTCGCTGGCAGGCGTCAGCGAGCTGGAACTCGACCCGCGCGGCGTGCTGCTCGGCGTAGGTGCGGCGCTGGTCTGGGGCGTGTATTCGGTGATCGTGCGCAAGCTGGGCGCGATGGGCTACCGCACCGTGCCGCTGACCTGCCGCATCTTCGGCTACGGCCTGCTGTTCCTGCTGGTGCCCGCCCTGCTCGAGGGGTTCCCGGCGCCGCTTTCCGCCTGGACCGAGCCGCTGCACGTCGCAAACCTGCTGTTCCTCGGCCTGCTCGCGTCCGCGACCTGCTTCGTAACCTGGAACCGGGCGGTGTTCCTGCTCGGCCCGGTCAAGACCAGCGCGTATATCTATGCCACGCCGGTCATCACCATTATCAGCTCGGCGCTCATCCTGCATGAGGCGATGACGCCTATTATGTGGCTGGGCACGGCGCTGGCACTCGGCGGCCTGGTGCTCTCCGAGCGGCGGGGCAAGCCGGCGGCGGGCTGAACGCGCAGGGGTGCGCCGGCCCTGTCACAAAATAAAGGAGGGGAGGGACCGCCGGCCCCTCCCCTTTTCCCCCTCCGGGCGCGCGCCCGCAAAGGCTCATTTCTGGTTGCGCTTAAAATCCAGATACCCCTGCAGGATCAGCGACGCGGCGACCGCATCCACGGTCTGGCGGTGCTTTTTGCTCTTTTTGCCCGCCTGATGCAGGATATCGTGCGCGGCGACCGTGGTGCGGCGCTCGTCCCACAAAACGACCGGCAGACCGGTGCGCTCCTCGAGCGTTTTGGCCAGCACCTCGCACTTGCGCGCGCGCTCGCCCACCGAGCCGTCCATGTTTTTCGGCCAGCCCAGCACGATCTCCTCGATCTTCTTTTCCCCGATGAAGGCGGCGAGCTTGTCCACCAGCTTGTCGTAATTCCATTCGTGGATGACCTCCGGCGAACCGGCCAGAAAGCCCGAAGGATCGGAAACCGAAAGCCCGGTGCGCGCGTCCCCGTAATCAATACCCAAAATACGCATATGTATACTCCTATATCTTGTGGATAACCTATAGTATATCACAAAAATGCAAAAAAACCAGCACTTTTCCGCAAAAAGCCCTTGACCGCCCTCCCCCGCCGTGCTATACTGAAAGAACCTATGCAGGTTCTTTTTTTGCGCCCATTTTTTGTGTGTCACGGAAAATGGCGACGGAACGCTGTCAGAGGGAGGCAAATAGTCCCTCGCCTGCGCCACAGGGGCACAGGATGGGACGGAATATTAAAAGGAGGTGCCGTTATTTATGCGCGTTAAGATCACGCTCGCCTGCACCGAGTGCAAGCAAAGAAACTATGACACAAACAAGAACAAGAAGAACAACCCCGACCGTCTGGAAATGAACAAGTACTGCCGTTTCTGCCGGAAGCACACGCTGCACCGCGAAACCAAGTAACAGAAAGGAAGTAGCTGCATGGCTGAAGAAACCAAGGCGAAAAAGCCCGGGTTCTTTGCGCGTATTGGCAAGTGGTTCCGCGAACTGAAAAGCGAGTGCCGCAAGATCGTCTGGCCCACCCGCCAGCAGACGGTAAACAATACGCTGGTCGTTATCGCCTGCGTTGTTGTTGTCGGTATTTTCATCTGGATTATTGATATCGTATTCGGTCTCGGTATCCAGGCGCTGCTTTCGCAATTCGCCGCCTAAAAGGAGGCAATTATGTCAGACGCTGCAAAATGGTATGTGGTCCACACATACTCCGGCTACGAAAACAAAGTAGCCTCTTCGATCGAAAAAGCGGTCGAAAACCGCAAGCTGCATGACCTGATCCCCGCCGTCAACATCCCGACCGAAACGGTTACCGAGGTGAAGGACGGCAAAAGCCGCGAGGTCGAGCGCAAGCTCTTCCCCGGTTATGTGCTCGTCAAGATGGTCATGACCGACGAAACCTGGTATCTGGTCCGCAACACCCGCGGCTGCACCGGCTTTGTCGGCCAGGACAAGTCCGGCGGCTCCAAGCCCATCCCGCTGACCGAGGAGGAAATCCTCGCCATGGGCGTGGAGAAGCGCGAAATCGAGGTAAACTATGCTGCAGGCGACAGCGTGCGCGTCATCGACGGCCCGCTGGCTGGCTTCATCGGCGTGGTTTCGTCGGTCGAGCCGGATAAGAACAGGGTAAACGTCACCGTTTCCATGTTCGGCCGCGAAACACCCGTCGAACTCGAACTGGACCAGGTCGAAACGCTCGACGAGTAAAAGCAGAAGCCAGGCTTCTGCCGCAGGGGGCACCCCCCATATGCAGAACCGGTGCGGAAACCGGTTTTGTGATTCCCCCGCCCGGCGGCATCCGGGCATCGTCCGGCCCCAGCCGGGCGGATATAGGGCGCTTACGTACCGCCCTATGCAGAAGTGGGAGAGTATGAACGCATACTCGCCAGCCACCACATTTTTTGAAGGAGGAACCTTTCAACATGGCACAGAAAGTAGTAGGTTATATCAAGCTCCAGATTCCCGCAGGCAAGGCAACCCCGGCTCCCCCGGTAGGCCCGGCCCTCGGCCAGCATGGTGTTAACATCATGTCCTTCACCAAGGAATTCAACGAGCGCACCAAGAACGACGCCGGCATGATTATTCCGGTTATCATCACGGTCTATGCGGACCGTTCGTTCAGCTTTGTCACCAAGACGCCCCCGGCGCCGGTCCTCATCAAGAAGGCCTGCGGCATCGAGTCCGGTTCGGCTGTCCCGAACAAGACCAAGGTTGCCAAGCTCTCCAAGGCGGACTGCCAGAAGATCGCAGAGACCAAGATGCCCGACCTGAACGCCGCTTCCCTCGAGGCTGCGATGAGCATGATCGCGGGCACCGCCCGTTCGATGGGTATCACCGTCGAGGAATAAGGTTTACAAACAAGCTGAATGGATTTGACCGCGTTTGCAGGCGGTCAAAGTGGGAGGGTAAGGTTTAACCTGTCCCGCATTACCACTTAAGGAGGATTTATTGTGCATAAAGGTAAAAAGTATGTAGACAGCGCAAAGACGATCGACCGCTCCAAGCTGTACGATCCCGCTGAGGCGCTTTCCACCGTTATTTCCACCGCAAAGGCCAAGTTCGACGAGACCGTTGAGCTGCACGTCCGTCTGGGCGTTGACGGCCGTCACGCTGACCAGCAGGTCCGCGGCGCTGTCGTTCTGCCCAACGGCACCGGCAAGACCGTCCGCGTCTGCGCCATTGCTAAGGGCGCTGCTGCCGCTGCTGCTGAGGCAGCCGGCGCTGACATCGTGGGTGATGACGAGCTGATCGCACGCATCGCCGGCGGTTTCATGGACTTCGACGTTGTTGTCACCACCCCCGACATGATGGGCCGCGTTGGCCGTCTTGGTAAGGTTCTGGGCCCCCGCGGCCTGATGCCCAACCCCAAGGCCGGCACCGTTGCTCCCGACCTGGGCAAGGCTGTTACCGAGGCTAAGGCTGGTAAGATCGAGTACCGTCTGGACAAGCAGAACATCATCCATGTCCCCGTGGGCAAGGCTTCCTTCGGTGCAGAGAAGCTGTACAGCAACCTGGATACCGTCATGAGCGCCATTGCAAAGGCAAAGCCCGCCGCTGCAAAGGGCACTTACTTCAAGAGCGCTACCATCGCTACCACCATGGGCCCTGGCATCCGTCTCAACACCCTGAAGTACGGTGTTTGATTTGAAATTTTGAGGTAAAACCTCTCCGTCATCGCTTTGCGATGCCGCCTCTCCTGAGCAGGGGAGGCTGAGAGGAAAAATTATCTGAAAAATTTCAAAAAAGCACTTGACAACCCCGCACGTTTGCGGTAAAATAATCATGCTGTTTTTGAGACAGCAGGTGCTGGAGTCCAGCGTAAGGCTATGCCGCCTGCCGAGAAACGTGCGTAAAGTTGCTTTATGCCTCTTTCTCGGACTGTGTGCGGGAAAGAGGCTTTTTTCGTTGCTCACCAGCTTTCGATATAAGTTTTTGAAACGAGGTGAAACCGAATGCCCAGTGCAAAGATTCTTTCTGAGAAGCAGGCTTACGTCGCTGATCTGAAGGCAAAGTTTGAGAGTGCGGTTTCCGGCTGCGTCGTCGCTT
>USSI01000099.1 GCA_900557315.1 uncultured Butyricicoccus sp.
GTCAACAGTGTGCGCGCAGCCACTCAAACAGCGGCAGGTGGTTTTCGCCTGCCACATCGCTGCACAGCGGCGGCACCATGCGTTCCGGATGCCACTGTACACCAAGGATGGGCGCGCTGCTGTGCAGCAGCGCCTCGACCGTGCCGTCTTCTGCCCAGGCGGCGGTGTGCAGGCTGGGAGCTATGGTATCTACCGCCTGATGATGGTAGCTGTTGACCATGGGTGAGGCGCCCACGATCGCTGCAAGCCGCGGTACACAGCGGACGCGGTGGCAGCTGCTGCTGTGCCCCGCGATATGCTGGCTGAGCGTGCCGCCAAGGAATACATTGATCGCCTGTATGCCGCGGCAGATACCGAGTACCGGCTTGCCACGGCTGGAAAATGCATGGAACAGTGCTTCTTCTTCCTCGTCGCGCACCGGGTCAATAGAAAGACGGCTGCTTTGGACGGCCTGCCCATAGCGCGCGGGATGGATGTCGCCGCCGCCGGACAGCAGCAGGCCGTCGCACCGTGCGGCAAGAGGGGCGGCATCACCGCCGCTGTAAAGTACGCCGGTGCAGCCGGTTGACGATAGGCACGCGGCATACAGTGCAGACTGCTGCCGCTGCATGGACAAGCTGCCCATTACGCGCCCGCTGGAGATCAAAATCATGGGAAATTGCACAGAATTACCCTCCCCCAATTTTTTTCGTTGACAGTGGATAGTGGAGACAGTATACTTAGAAATGTATGGGTTATGTAAGGGAAAAGTAAAAGATGTGTGAAACGGAGGAAACACATGGAATTCAATGTGCTGTCTGTTGTGCAGCTGGTAGGCGGTCTTGCGCTGTTTATCTACGGCATGACGACAATGGGAAAGGGATTAGAGCGCGCAGCCGGCTCCAAGCTTGAAAAAACCTTGGAAAAGATGACCGGGAATATCTTCAAGGCGCTCCTGATGGGCCTTGTGGTAACCATGGTAATCCAGTCGTCCTCGGCGACGACGGTCATGGTGGTCGGCTTTGTAAATGCCGGCATCATGTCGCTGCGCCAGTCGGTTGGCGTAATCCTGGGCGCGAATATCGGTACGACAATCACCGCACAGATCCTGCGTCTGGACAGCGGCGGTGTAACAGATAACCTTGTGATGAATATGCTCAAGCCCAGCAACCTGGCATATGTTGTGGTGCTGGCGGGCGTTATTATCATGATGCTGGCCAAAAAACGCCGCACGCGCGATATCGCAGATATCTTTACCGGCTTTGGTATTCTGTTCATCGGTATGTCGGTGATGGAGGGTTCGGTGGCGCCGTTGGCGGAGCTGCCGCAGTTTGCAGAGCTTTTCGCTGCAATCTCCAATCCGGTGCTGGGCGTGCTGGTCGGTACGGGCGTAACCGCAATCATCCAGTCCTCCTCGGCGTCGGTCGGTATTCTGCAGGCACTGTCTACCACGGGTGCAATTACCTGGTCGGCGGCAATCCCAATTATCCTGGGCCAGAATATCGGTACTTGCATTACAGCGTTCCTGTCCTCGCTCGGCGGCTCGAAGAATGCGCGCCGTACCGCGATGGTACATTTCTATTTCAACCTGATCGGTTCGATCATTTTTATCGTCGCCATTTATTTGATTCAGTATACGGTAGGCTTCCCGTTCTGGGATGCAGCAATCGACAAGGGCGGTATTGCAAACTTCCATACGTTCTTTAACGTGACCAATACCATCCTGTTCCTGCCG
The DNA here is from genome assembly GCA_900557315.1 of uncultured Butyricicoccus sp. Classification (GTDB taxonomy): domain Bacteria; phylum Bacillota; class Clostridia; order Oscillospirales; family Butyricicoccaceae; genus Agathobaculum. The sequence continues at coordinate 1,715 of USSI01000099.1, forward strand.
TTCGCGGGCCTGCTGGTCAAGCTGGCAACCTGGAGCGTGCCTTCCGGCGAGGTGCAGGAAGACCCGCTCTCCAAACTTGAGCCCCGCTTTTTGACCACGCCGTCCCTTGCGCTGGAGCAGGCGCAGCGCTGCATTGCGGAAATGGGCGACGCTGCCAAGCAGAATTTCCAGCTGGCGACCGACCCGCTGTTCAGCAAATCTGCTGCACCGAATGAGGACACTTTCCGTGAGCATGAGAGCTTCCTTGACCGCGCAGAGGTGGAAATCGGTCGGTATCTGACCAATATCCACAATATCCGTTCGGTTGACCAACGGCGTCAGACTGCGGAAATGATGCATTCGCTTTCGGATTTTGAGAAAATCGGCGACTATGCACAGAATATCTTCGGACGCATGGAAGAATTCCGGCAGGCGGACCTGTCTTTCTCTCCGGCAGCGGAACAGGAGCTGCGTACCATGTGCGCGGCTGTCGGTGAGGTGCTCGACCTGACTGTGGAAGGCTATGTAACACGTTCGGTATCTGTTTCCCGTACGGTTGAGCCGCTCGAAGAAGTGGTGGATACGCTCAAGGAGCGTCTGAAGAGCCGGCATATTGATCGTTTGAGCCGCAATGAATGTACCATGCAGACTGGTATTCCCTTTCTGGATATTGTGCATGACTTGGAGAAGATCAGCGACCACTGTTCGAATATTGCAATCTATACCATCCAGCTTGGCGAGGGTGCGGAGGAGTTTGATACTCACGCATATGCCAAGCAGGAGTATAAATCCACTGCGCAGTTTGCAGAAAAACTGCGCTACTACCAGCAGAAATATCTGACGCAGATTGATGCGCTGGAGGGTGCATAAAACAGGATACGAAGGCGCCGCGTTCGTTAGAACGCGGCGCCTGAATTTATTTTCTGATAAAAATGAGGCCTTTTCCCGATCGGAGAAAGGCCTTTGCTGCGGTTTTCAGTGTCCCTGCAGGATGAAGTCTGCCAGCCGCTCGGTGGCATCCGGGTGTGCGACGGCGCGCATGTTCTGCCGTACGGTCTGCAGCCGGGCGGGGTTGCTGAACAGCTCATACACGGCCTCATCAATGGGGAAGTGTTTGGTAATCAGGGCTGCCATGCCGTTGTTGACCAGAAATTCGACGTTGCGCTCCTCGTGTCCCGGAATGGGATGGACCAGCAGCATGGGCAGGTTTTTGGCGAGCGCTTCGGAAACGGTCAGGCCGCCCGGCTTGGAGACGATGCAGTCGGATGCGCTCATCATTACTTCAACGTTATGCACAAAACCGTACGCGCGGACGACGCAGCCGCCTTCATAGCGGGAGGCAAATTGATCGACACGCAGTTTCATTTTGGAGTTGTTGCCGCATACGACCAGCAGCTGCAGCGGGATACCGATCCGGGTCAGCGTTTCCAGAATTTTGACATGGTCCGCGTAGCCCATGCTGCCGCCCATGAGCAGCAGGGTGCGCATGGCGGGGTCGATGCCGAGTTGTGCGGCAGCATCCTCCCGCGACTGGTAGCGGTTGAATTTGGGATGCACCGGGATGCCGAACGGCAGGATGCGTTCCTCCGGGATGCCGCGTTTCATGCAGCGGTAGGTCAGCAGTTCGCTCGCGGTGACAATATACTGCACCCGCGGGACATCCTCCCAGTAGGGATGGAGGGTGTAGTCGGTGACAATGCCGATGGTTGTGATGTCATCCAGCTTTTTGCGTTTTTTCAGTTCATCCACCATCTGCGCCGCAAAAATATGCGTGCACACGATAACGTCCGGCGAATAGCCGGCAAGCACCTTGGCGAATTTGGAGGCGCCAAGCGCGTTGATGATGTTAATGATGCTGGGCGCGCTGGAAAAATAGCTGGCCCCGTTGTTTTCCGCCAGTTGGTACACCAGACGGTACAGCGTCTGCATGTGCCTTGAGGAAAACAGATAGCCTTTGTCAATGGTGGTTTTAATCAGGTTGCTGATGTAGGCGTAAACATCAAGCGTGTGCACCTCTGCACCCTTGCCTGTCAGCATATCCCCGATTGCTTTTGCGGTGGCATGGTGTCCATAGCCGGCCGTAACGGATAAAATCAATACTCTCATACCGGACCTCTCCTTGTACAAGAGCTATTTTACCGCAAAACCGGAGAAAATGCAAACCGTTCGATAAAATCCGGCAAAGATTACTGTAAAAAAGAAGCACGGTAGGCATCCAGCACCTGGTGCTCAAGCTCGTCGCGCAGCGTATTGCCGACCGGGTGGGCGATATCACGGAAACGGCCGTCCGGCATGCGGCGCGAGGGCATGGCAAGAAACAGGCGGTCATGCCCGTCGATGATTTTGATATCATGAATGGCGAGCACGCCGTCAAATGTGACCGAAACAAGCGCCTTCAGCCGGCCATACTGCTCCACGTGGCGGAATTTGATGTCTGTGATCTGCATAGTCCTGCTCCTTTTCCGAAATCATGTCTGTGTGGGGTCTGCTTATAGTGTAACAATATCCGCAGATTTTAAACAGGGAAATGGAAAAGAATTGAATCTGCGCTGCAAACGGAAAAGCCGCCCCGGGGCGTGCGCTCCGGGACGGCCGTTTGGCGGGCCTATTCGTTTTCTGCCAGCCGGTACCCAACGCCTACTTCAGTAAACAGGTATTCGGGTTCCGCGGGGTTTTTTTCAATCTTGCGGCGGATGTTTGCCATATTCACCCGCAGGATCTGGTTATTGCCGCCTGCGCGCGGCCCCCACAACTCTTTGATGATATAGTCATAGGAGAGCACCTTGCCCGCATACTTGCCGAGCAGCGCCACGATGCGGAACTCGCTGAGCGTCAGATGCACATTTTCGCCGCGTACCAGCACCTGATGCTTGTTATAGTCGATGGTCAGTTCGCCGACCGTGTAGGTGCCGAGGCGGGCGATTTCTCCTGTAGGTGAGGTCGTGCGGGTGTGACGGATGGCGGTGCGCACGCGCGCCAGCAGTTCGGCGGTACCGAAAGGCTTTGTCAGGTAGTCGTCTGCGCCAAGGTCGAGCGCTTCCACTTTGTCGCGTTCATGCGAACGAGCGGAAACCACAACGACCGGCAGGCTGGACCATTCGCGCAGGCTGCGCAGGATTTCGATGCCGTCCATATCCGGCAGGCCGAGGTCCAGGATTACGAGGTCCGGGCAATGCGAGGAGATCATGGTCATGGCCTCCGTGCCGGTGCGCGCCAGAAGGGGGTCGTATCCATTGGAGGACAGAATGGTGGAGATGAAATGTGCGATGCTCTTTTCGTCCTCAACGATGAGCACTTTTTCTCGAATGGTCATTTTTTCAGAAACTCCTTTTCGGAAAGCGGCAGACGGAAGGTGAATTCCGCGCCGTCAGACAAATTTTTGGCATCCATGGTGCCGCCATGGGCGCGTACAATGGCCATGCAGACCGACAGGCCAAGCCCCATGTTGCGCTTGCCGTCGCCGGACGGCGCTTCGCCGTGCCCCAGCACGCCGTCAAACAGGCGGGGCAGCTCCCGGGGCTGAACCCCGCGGCCGTTGTCCTGCACGGTGAAAACCGCAGTATCATCCTCCTGATGGACAGACAGATGAATCGCTGAGGTGGTCTCTCCATGGATCGCGGCATTTTCCAGCAGGTTGGAGAGCACCTGCTCGATCAGGATGGCATCCATGGGCACGAGCAGCAGTTCGTCAGGGGCAGAAACAGTAACCTGGATATGGGGGAAGCGTTTGCGGAATTTCCGCGCCGCTTCGCCAAGGATTTCCTCGGCTGCCTCTTCCTGTTTGCTGAGCTGGGCAGGGTCGTCCCCTATGCGCGTGATGGAAAGCAGGTTTTCCACCAGATCGATCAGCCACATGGAATCATCATAAATATCCCCATAGATCTGCCGGCGCATCTGTGCATCCAGACAGCTTTCATTGTAAAGGAGATTATTTGCATTACCTGAAATAGATGTAAGAGGCGTTCTCAGATCATGGGAGATCGTTCTTAACAAATTCGCTCTTAACTGTTCATTCTTTGCCAGGATCGCTGCCTCTTCTTTTTCCCGCACGTTTTTATCATTCTCCAGTGCAAGGGCACATTCTCCCAATATGGACAATAATACACTGTTTTCAAAGGCATCTAACGGCTGTTTCTGGATCATGATACCTACCACACCATAAACAGTACTGTTTACACGGATCGTCAGATACTGCCTTTTTGCCTGCTTAAAATGGTCTGTTCCTGTTCCGGCATGGCGGTTATTCTCTAAAGCCCATGCAGCTGCCTGTTCCTCACAGGCTTCATCTTCAATGGTGATATCCTCTTCCCC
>USSI01000100.1 GCA_900557315.1 uncultured Butyricicoccus sp.
TTCGCGTGGGTGTGCGGGGACACGACGCTCACCGCCGAGCGGTTCGCACAGCTGTTCCGGCTGGTGCTGGGTGAGTACGACGTGGGCACTATCCCGGTCTCGCTCGACCGCGTGACCTGCGGCAATATCGAGCGCGCATGTTTGGAAAACGCGAAATATGTCATCCTGCTCGGGGTCAACGATGGGTTGGTGCCCAAGGCGCCGTCCTCCACCTCGCTGCTCAGCGACATGGATCGCGACAAACTGGACGCGCTCGGCGTGGAGCTTAAGGCCTCGGGCGCGGAGCGCCTGCTCATGGAGCAGGAGACGCTGTACCGCGCGCTTGCCTGCCCGACGGACGAGCTGTTGCTCTCGTGGCACCTGATCGACGCGTCCGGCGGGGAGACGCGGCCGTCGTACTTTGTCGGCACGGTGCAGGATTTACTGCCCGGCGTGCCGTTTTCCGCCCATCAGACCGAAACGGCACGCGACCGTTTGCAGGCCGAGCGCCCGGCGGTCGAACTCGCGTGCGCGTACTTGTCCGGAGACCGGACGGCGGCGGTGCGTGCGGCGTATGACTACTACAGGGATGATGAACGTGTCCATAACGCCGCTGCACAGAGGCGCGGGCGCGGCCCGCTGGTAAGCCCGCACACGATCGACGGGCTGTACGGCAAAAGCCTGAACCTGACCGCCTCGCGCGTGGACACGTTCTATTCCTGCCGGTTTGCGTTCTTCATGCAGTACGGGCTGAAGGCAAAGCCGCGCAAGGTGGCGCGGTTTGATGCGCTCGAGACCGGCACGTTCATCCATTACGTGCTCGAGCACGCACTGGGCGAGCTGAACCGGCAGGAGGGCGGTGCAGCCGCGGCGGATGGGCAGACCGTGAAACGCGTCTGCCGCGCGGCGGTGCGGCAGTATGTACAGGAGGAACTCGGCGGGCTGGAGACCAAGACCGCGCGTTTCCGCTACCTGTTCCGGCGCCTGGTGCGCACGGTGGAGCAGATTCTGGATAACGTGCTCGAGGAGCTGCGCGTCTCCGACTTCACGCCCATCGACTACGAGGTGGACTTTTCGCGCGGCGGCGACCTGCCGCCGGTCGAGTGCGCGGAGGACGGCCTTTCGGTATCCCTGTCCGGTAAGGTGGACCGCGTGGACGGCTACATCAAGAATGGGCGGCTGTACCTGCGCGTGATGGACTACAAGAGCGGCAAAAAGTCGTTTTCGCTCTCGGACATCTGGTACGGGCTGAACATGCAGCTCATCATCTACCTGTACGCCCTCCAGCAGGAAGGGCTGGAGCGGTACCGGCAGCGGCTCGAAGCAGAACTGAACGAGATCGTGCCCGCAGGCGTGCTGTATGTGCCGGTGCGGGACGAGCTGCCCGACGCGCCGCGCGACGTGGACGAAGACGCCCTGCGCGCCATGCGCGACAAGGCGCTGCGTCGCAGCGGCCTGCTGTCGGACGACATGGAGCTGCTCGAAGCGATGGAGCACGGGCTTGAGGGCGACGGGCGGTTCATCCCGGTCACGATCAAGACCAAAAAGGGCGAGGACGAGCCGACGCTTGCGGCAAAATCCGCGGTGGCTGACCTCGCGAAATTCGGGCGGCTGGCGCGCTATACGCACGAAAAGCTGCTCGAGATGGGACGCGAGCTGCGTGCAGGCAGCGTAATTGCAGACCCGTGCAAAAAAGATAAAACTTCGAGTTACTGCGACTGGTGCGAGTTCCGCGCGGCCTGCCGGTTTGACGAGACGGCAGGCGACAAGGCGCGGTGGCTGAGACACTTATCAGACGAGGACTTCTGGCAGCAGGTAGGGGGTGAGCAGTAATGCCGCAGTGGACAAAAGACCAGGAAACAGCGATCCATAACCGGGGCGGCGCGCTGCTCGTCTCGGCGGCAGCCGGCTCAGGCAAGACCGCGGTGCTGGTCGAGCGCGTACTCACGCGCCTGACCGACCCGGACGACCCGGTGGACATTGACCGCCTGCTGCTGGTGACCTTCACCAACGCGGCGGCGGCGGAGATGCGCGAGCGCATCGGCCGCGCGCTGGGCGAGGCGGTGGCGAAGAACCCGCGCGACGCACGCCTGCGACGCCAGCTGTTCCTGGTGCACCGCGCGAAGATTACGACCGTGCACGCACTCTGCCTGTCGCTCGCACGTGAGCAGGCGGCGGCGCTCGGCATCGCGCCCGACTTCCGCCTGATGGACGAGAACGAGGGGAAAATCCTGCGCGCCGAGGTGCTCGAAGAGGCGCTCGACGCGGCGTATGGGCGTGGGGACGGGGGCTTTTTCGCGCTCTGCGACCTGCTGACCGCCGGGCGCGACGACAAAAAGCTGGGTGAGGTCATTTTAAGCACTTACGAAAAAATACAGGCGCATCCCGACCCGCGCGCCTTCCTCGCGGACGTGCGCGAGGGGCTGTATGCCCGCGGCATGGACACGCCGCACAGCCGCGTGCTGCTTGCGCAGGCGCGTGCAGCGGCCGCGCACGGCGCGGCGTTCCTGCGTACGGCGGTGGACGAGGTGACCGGCATCGACGAACTGGCGGACGCTTATCTGCCCGCGCTGACGAGCGACCTCAATCAGGCCGGGCGCCTGCTGGATGCGCTGCATGGCGGGGACTGGGATGCCTGCGTCGAGGCCGCGCGGAGCATTACCTTCGACCGGCTGGGAGCCGCGCGCAAGTTCGAGGACAAGGCCTTCCTCGAGGAAATCAAGGCCATGCGCGAGGAGTGGAAAACGGTCGCCAAGACCATCCGCGACAAATGGCTGACCGTCACGGCCGAGGAAGCGGAGTACGACCGCGGCCTGACCGCACCCGCGCTCGCTGCGCTGTGCGACATGGTAGATGCGTTTGACGACGCGTTTTCCGCGGCCAAGCGCGCGCGCAACGCGGCGGACTTCAATGACCTCGAGCACTTCGCGGTGCGCCTGCTGTACGACAAGGGGCAGCCCTCTCAGCTCGCGAAAACCCTGTCCGAGGGCTTTGCCGAGATCGCGGTGGACGAGTATCAGGACACGAACGCGGTGCAGGACGCGATCTTCCGCGCGCTGTCCCGGGACGAGACCAACCTGTTCATGGTGGGCGACGTCAAGCAGAGCATTTACGGCTTCCGTCTGGCCGACCCGTCCATCTTCCTGTCCAAATACCGCGCATTCGCGGACGCGGGCAGGGCGCAGGACGGCGAGGCACGCCGCGTGATATTGGGACAGAACTTCCGCTCGCGCGCGGCGGTGCTGGACGCGTGCAATTATCTATTCTCGGCTGTCATGGGCGAGACGGTGGGCGATCTGCAGTACACCGACCGCGAGGCACTGCACCTCGGCGCGGGCTACTACCCGGACGCAGATCATCCGCGTTACAAGACCGAGGTGCTGCTCGTAGACGCGGCAAACCTCGGCGAAGACGACGACGCGCCGGACAAAACCGCGCTCGAAGCGCGGCTGGCCGCGCGGCGCATCCGGCAGATGCTGGACGAGGGCTTCCCGGTGACCGACAGGGGCACGGGCGCGCTGCGTCCGGTCACGCCCGGGGATATCGTCATCCTGCTGCGTTCTCCCAAGACCAAGGCGCGCACGTTCATCGCCGCGCTCGAGCAGGCGGGCGTCTCCGCGAGCGCAGAGGAGCGCGGCGGCCTGCTCGAGACCGCCGAGGTCGGAACGATGGTGTCGTTTCTCAGCATCATTGATAACCCGCGGCAGGACGTCGATCTGATCGGTGTGCTGCGCTCGCCGCTCATCGGCTTTACCGAGCAGGAATTGGCGGACATCCGTCTTGTTGACCGCAAGGCAAGCTACTACGACGCGCTGCTTGCTTCGCGCGCGGACTTCCCCAAGGCGGAAGCATTCTTACAGCGGCTGGACTTCCTGCGCGAGTTCGCGTGCGACCAGCCGGTCTACCGCCTGCTGTGGGAGATTTTCGATGAGACCGGCGCGCTGGGGCTGTACGGTGCGCTGCCGAACGGCGCACAGCGGCAGAGTAACCTGCTGGCCTTTTTCGAGCGGGCGCGCGCGTTCGAGGGACAGGGCTTCCGCGGGTTGTTCGCGTTCGTGCGCCTGCTGCGCGGTATGCAGGAGACCGGCGAGGATTTCCAGACGGTCGGTGCGGAGGCAGCCGGCGGTGCGGTGCGCATTCTGTCCATCCACAAATCCAAGGGCCTCGAGTTCCCGGTCGTGCTTGTGGCGGACTGCGCCAAGCAGTTCAACGAATCCGACCTGCATGAGCCGGTGCTCGTGCACAAGGAGCTGGGCTTCGGAAGCAAGTGCCGCGACCGCGCGCGCGGCGTGCAGTATGATACGGTCGAGCGCACGGCAGTAGCAGCGCTCCAGCGGCGCGAGATGGTGAGCGAAGAGCTGCGCGTATTGTATGTTGCGCTGACCCGTGCGAAGGAAAAGCTGATTATCACCTGCGCGAGCGGGACGCTGCAAAAGTCGCTCCAAAAGTGGGCGCGGCTCGCGTCGCTCGACGAGCTGCCGCAGTACGCAATGGGCGCGGTGCGCGCGCCGCTCGCGTGGATCGTCGCGCCGCTGCTGCGGCATCCGTGCACGCGCGCGCTGCGCGAGGAATACGGCCTCGAAGTACCCGAGCACGGCACGGACTGCGATGCGTTTGTCCTGCGCGTGTACCGACCGGACGAGCTGGCTGCACCCGAAGCGGAGGAAGTCCTGCGCTTCGAGGAGATGGACACGGAAGGATATGCGGTCAACCCGCATCTGGATTACCCGCACGCCTACCTGTCCGACCTGCCGAGCAAACTGACCGCGACCGGCGTCGGCCGTGGCTACCGCGCGGAGGAGGCAGCGGAGGAGACCCCGCCCCCGCGCCGTGAGCCTAAGCTGCGCGCGCCGCTGTTTGAGCAGGGAGAGCGCAAGCTGACGCCCGCCGAGGTCGGCACGGCGCACCACCTGTTCATGCAGTTCTGCGATTTTGCAGCGGCGGGCGCGCCGGGCGGCGTGGAGAACGAACTGAAACGGCTCGCGGACAAACGCATCCTGTCGCCCGAGCAGGCGAAAGCTGTGGATATATCAAAGATACAGGCGTTTTTCGCCTCCGACCTGTACCGCGGGTTGATGGCGCAGAATAAGGTGCGGCGGGAATTCAAGTTTTCCGTGCTCGTGCCGGCAGCGCAGTATTTCCCGGTTGCGGCGGACGCGCCGGAGGAAAAGGTGCTGCTGCAGGGCGTCATCGACTGCCTGATCGACACGCCGGAGGGGTTCGTTATTCTGGACTTCAAGACCGACCGGGTATCCGAAAACGGTATTGCCTCGCGCGCGGAACAATATCGCCCCCAGCTGGAAGCCTACGCGCTTGCAGTGCGCGAGGTGTTTGGGCGGCCGGTCAAACAGTGTGTGCTGTACTTTTTCCATACGGGAACTGTCTGGAACGAATAAACGGGTTAAGATTGCGTTAAAAACTGTCAGAAGCGGTTGACCGGGCGCCGTAAACGTGCTAATCTGTTACCGGAAAACGAAGGGATACCGGCTTGCCGGACGATCCCGCAAGCATAAGCATTGCCCACGACATTCATTCCTCATTTCCAAAAGAAGGTGCTCCGGCTGGTAAACGGCCGGGGCGCTTTCTTTTTGCTTTTGCGCAAGCTGCTTTCGCCTGTCAGCCGGCGGCGCTTTGGCGGTTTGCGCGGTTTGCATAAGGGGGGACAGGCAAAACCGCGCAAAATCAGTGATATGCGCGCTTTACTTTGCAGGGTAAAAAGTCTATAATAAAACTTAACTATAGAATCTGGAAAAACAGGAATAGAGAAAAGGAGAAATGATATGGCGTATTACTTCAATGAGTATCTGCTTGTGCCGGGCTATTCTTCCGCCGAGTGCATCCCGGCAAACGTCAGCCTGCGTACCCCGATTGTCAAGTTCCGCAAAGGCGAGCAGTCGGCGCTGTATGCCAACATCCCGATGGTTTCGGCGATCATGCAGGCAGTCTCGGACGACCGCATGGCGATTGCTCTTGCACAGGAGGGCGGCATCTCCTTTATCTACGGCTCGCAGAC
>USSI01000101.1 GCA_900557315.1 uncultured Butyricicoccus sp.
GGCCGAGGGCGCGGCGCTGGGGCTGCTCGGCGTCGGGCTGCCGGATATCCCGCTGTTCCTGGCCGGGCTGCTGCGCGGGCTTTACCGCATCGCGCTCAGCTTTGGCTTTGACTTTAGAACCGACGGGGAACGCTGCTATCTGCTGCTGCTTATTGCAGCGTCACTCAGCAGGGGAGAGGAACGCGAGCGCCTTGGCGCGCTGGCTGACGAGGCCGCGCAGGCGCTCGACTGCGGCGTGACATACGACCCCGCGACGCAGGCGGTCGGGCTTGAGCCGTCCCTGCCATATCAAGTATAAAAGGAAGAAAATGCCTTTGCGCTGCGGCGTGGAGGCATTTTTCAGCGGTATCGGGCAGTGCGGCAGGAAAAGTAATGCGTTTGTAAAATGTAAAATAAGCTTTTGCAAGAACGCTTGAGACGGGATTTTGTCAGTGCTATACTCGCTTTTGGAAACAGGGAAAAGTAAAGTAAGCCCTGCAATATGACACAGAGGGAGTAATGCAAACTATGCAGACAAAAAGAGTACTCGCGGGCGTGCTGACCAGCACGCTGCTGCTCGGCGCTTGCCCGGCTGCACTTGCGGCGGACTATAACGACTCGAGCCTGACCGGCGGTTCCGCGGCCTGGCAGGCGTGGGTTGACGGCTGGGACACGCTGGCTGCCGACTACACACAGGTATCGCTCACCCCGGGCGCGGACGAGACCCAGGTGAACTTCGCGTGGTACAGCAAGGATGCGGACGGCGCGGCAACCCCGGTTGTGCATTTCGGCACGGACCGCAGCAACCTTGCGGCATATGAGGGCACGTCCGCTGCGGTGGATTCCAGCCTGACGGACGGCGAGGCGTATTCCTACAACCATGTTACCGTAACCGGCCTGCAGGCCAACACCACGTATTATTATACCGTGGAAAAGAGCGGCACCCAGACCGAGGTGCAGACCTACACCACGGGCGATTTCGAATCCGCGCAGATCCTGTACGTCGGCGACCCGCAGATCGGCGCATCCAAGGGCCAGCCGCAGAACGGCGAGGAGCTGGTTGCGGACAGCGGCGCTGCCAACACTGCGGCGCGCAACGACGGCTTTGCATGGGACCGCACGCTGGATATCGCGACCGCGCAGAACCCGGGCCTTGACTTTGTGATCTCCGCAGGCGACCAGGTCAACAAGACCGGCAAGGCCAAGGAAGAGGAGTACGCGGGCTATCTGGCGCCCGACGCGCTGGCGTCCCTGCCGGTTGCGACCACGATCGGCAACCACGACTCGCTCAACCCGGACTACATGTACCACTTCTACAACCCGAACCAGACCGGCTACGGCGAGACCGAGGCGGGCGGCGACTACTATTATTCCTACGGCTCCGGCCTGTTCATCGTGCTTAACACCAACAACTACAATGTTGCCGAGCATGAGCAGGCGATCCAGGAGGCTGTCGCTTCCGATCCGGATGCGACCTTCCGCATCGTCACCATCCACCAGGATATCTACGGTTCCGGCCTTGACCACTCGGATACGGACGGCATGATCCTCCGCACCCAGCTGACCCCGATCTTTGACGAGTACGACATCGATGTTGTGCTCCAGGGCCATGACCACACCTACAGCCGCACCAAGCTGCTCTATGGCGATGGCCAGACCCACGGCACCTACGAGTTCCGCCTGAACGAGGACGGCTCGGACTATGACTGGGACAATGCATACAACACCCAGACCGACGAGCAGATCCCGCTCTATCCGGAAGAGGGCGACACCGAAGGCCAGGCTGCGCATGACGCATTCCAGGCGGACAACAACTGCTACACCATCGAGGACGTCGAGGGCAACACGGTGACCAACCCGCAGGGTACCCTGTACATGACTGCGAACTCGGCCTCCGGCTCCAAGTTTTATGAGCTGATCTCCACCCAGCAGGATTATGTTGCGGCGCGCAGCCAGAACTGGCTGCCGAGCTACTCGGTCATCAACCTGACCGCGGACAGCTTCTCGATCGACACCTACCAGATCACCGACACCGGCGCAGTAGAGAAGATTGACGACACCTTCACCATCCGCAAGACTGCGGCTGCGGAGGAGACCGCTGCTGTAACGGTTGACGGTGAGGCCGCAGAAGTTGCGACCGCGAACGTCGGCGGGCAGACCTACTACCGCCTGCGCGATCTGGCGACCGCTGTGAACGGTACGGCGGACCAGTTCAATGTAGAATGGCAGGACGGCGTTATCGTCATCACCGGCGAGGCGTACACCACCGCGGCGCTTGCTCCGGCGGCTGAGGCGGCCGGCACCGCCGAGACCCTGACGCTTGAGGTTGACGGCCGCACGGTGACCACCTCCGCGGCAGAGATCAACGGCAACAACTACGTACCGGCCAGCCTGCTGGCGGAACTGGGTGTGACCGCGTCCGTATCGGACGGCACGCTTGCCATCACGACCCGATAAAACCGGCTATCTCTTTCAGCTTCCTTCTTTCAGATTCTCCGCAGGGTTCTTCCTGCGGAGAATTTGTGTAATTCTGACAGAAACGAGTGATCTATTTTGCAAACCGACCGCAATACCCTCCGCCGCCTGCTGCTCCGCTGGGCGCCGCCGCTGCTTCTGCTGGTGATTTTCGCCGCATTTGTGGTGCGCATCAACATGGTGGATAAGACCGAACTGGTGTCCCGCGAGGGGCAGACCTTTGAAAAAGGCGTTGTAACCGAGGTTGTGCAGGACAACCTGCAGCCGGACGGTACCCGCGTGGGCGAACAGCGCGTGCGCGTGCAGATGACGACCGGCGTGCGCGCGGGAGAAACGCTTGAGATGACCAGCGCTTCGGGCTACCTGTTCGGCGCGGGCTGTACCGAGGGTATGAAGGTCATTGTCATGCAGAGCGTCGCGGGCGATTCGACCGTCGCGAGCGTGTATGCGCAGGACCGTGAAATGGTGATTTACGTGTTCGGCGCGCTGTATCTGCTCGTGCTCTGCCTTGTGGGCGGCAAACAGGGCGTTAAGGGTGCGGCCGGGCTGGTATTTACCTTTTTCTGCATCCTGTTTGTGTATCTGCCGCTGGTGTATCAGGGCCATTCGCCGTTCTGGGTATCCGTGTTCGTATGCACGATTACAACCATCGTGACCATGTACCTGATCGGCGGGCCGACCATGAAGACCGTGGTCGCCACGGGCGGCACGGTTGCCGGCGTGTGCATCGCGGGCCTTGCGGCGACCGCGTTCAGCGCCGCGAGCGGCATCACCGGCTGGAATGTGAGCGATATCGAGAGCCTGCTGACCCTGTCGAACACCAACGGGGTGCAGGTGGGCGGCCTGCTGTTTTCCGGCCTGCTGATCTCCACCCTTGGCGCAACCATGGACGTGGCGATGTCGATCGGCAGCGCAATCAGCGAAATCCATGCGCAGACACCCGATATGCCGCGCCGCGACCTGTTCCGGGCAGGGATGCGCGTCGGGCGCGACATGATGGGCACGGACTCCAACACGCTGATCCTGGCGTTTGCGGGCGGCAGCATCAGTATGCTGGTGCTGGATTATGCCTATGACCTGCCGTATCAGCAGATCATCAACTCGAACAACATCGGCATTGCCATCATGCAGGGGCTGGCGGGCAGCTTCGGCATCGTGCTCAGTGTGCCGGTGACCGTGCTGCTGGCGGTGCTGCTGTATACGCGGCATAAAAAAGCTGCTGCAGCGGCGGAATAAGCAAAAAGACGGCTTTCCAAGCGGAAAGCCGTCTTTTTTTGCGGTCAGCCGATGGTTTCGCGCGGATAATCCGGGTGCAGGCCGGACCAGCCGAACTGCGGCAGGGTGAGGATGCGGTCCATGTCCTCATCCGAGATTACAAAGTCGAACACATCGAGGTTTGCCGCCATGCGCGCGGGGGAGGAGGATTTGGGCAGCGGCACGACCCCGCACTGCAAGGCAAACCGCACACACAGCTGGGCGACCGATTTGCCGTATCCCGCGGCGATCGCGGCCAGCCGGTCATCCTGCAGGACCCGCGTGCGGCCGAGCGGGCTCCATGCCTCGGGCAGGATGCCGTGTGCTTTGCAGAATTCCACGTTCCAGGTCTGCGGGTAGCCCGGGTGGAACTCGATCTGGTTGACCATGGGCATGATCTCCGCTGTTTCCATCAGATTGCGCAGATGGTGCGGCAAAAAGTTGCTCACGCCGATCGCGCGCACGCGCCCCGCGCGGTACAGCTCCTCGAGCGCGCGCCAGGTGTCGCGGTCGAGCTGCCGCCACTCGGCGGTCAGGTCGTCCGTGCGCGGCCAGTGGATGAGGTACAGGTCAAGATAGTCCGTGCCCAGCTTTTGCAGCGAGCGCTCAAACGCCGCGAGCGCGCCCTCGTAGCCCATTTCGTCCTTCCACATTTTGCTGGTGAGGAACAGTTCGCCGCGCGGCACGCCGGCGGCTTTCAGCGCATCCCCGAGCGCCTGCTCGGTGCCGTAAAATGAGGCCGTGTCAAAATGGCGGTACCCCGCGGCAAGCGCGGCGGCCACTGTGCCGTCGTCTGTTTCGCCGGTCAGGTAGGTGCCGTAGCCGACGGCGGGGATTTCCACGCCGTTTGATAAAGTAAAGTATTCCATATCAATCCCGTCCTTGTCTGTCGGATACTGCTGTGATACATTCAGTATAGCATGATTTGCGGGCGGGAAAAAGTTTTTTGCACAAAATCTGAACGGAAAACCGCGCCGCATCCGTCTAATGGGGTGAAAGGGGGCGAGGGAGATGGAACAGGACCGGCAGGAAACGCTGACGCGGCTGATGGAGGAGCACGGCGACCGGCTGTACCGCCTGTGCCTGCTGCTCCTGCGCGACCCGCATCTGGCGGAAGACGCGGTGCAGGACACCATGCTCAAGGCCTGGCGCGGACTGGGCCGTTTTGAGGCACGCGCGAGTGAGAAAACCTGGCTGACGGCGATTGCGGTCAATGTCTGCCGGGATTACCGCCGTCTGTACTGGTACCGCAAACGGCTGGACAGCGAGGAACTGCTCGAACAGATCGCCGCGCCGCCCGACGCGGAGCCGCAGGACGACGAGGTCCTGCGGCAGGTGCTCGCACTCGCGCCCAAATACCGTGAGCCGGTGCTGCTCTATTATTGGCAGGAGCTGACCGTTCAGGAGATTGCGGCGCTTCTGAAAGAAAAAGAAAATACGGTCTCCACCCGCCTGCGCCGCGCACGGGCGCAGCTGAGAGAAAAGCTGAAAGGATGGGACGACAATGGATGATAAGGTCAAGCGCGCCCTCGACCGCCGGATGGCGGGCGTGACGCTGCCAGCCGCGTCCAAAGCCCGCATCCTGCAGGAGATCGAACAGGGAAAGGATGAGAAATCAGTGAAAGCACATCGGATTTTTGTAGCGACCGTGGCAGTGGCCGCGGCAATGATGGTCGCGGCAGCGGCATGGGCAGGGAATACGCTGCAAGGATATTGGGGGGAGAAATCCATTCCGGTCTATGAGGATTATCATCAGGATTTGGATACGGCAGTCACGCAGAACGGATGGAAACTTACGCTGGATGACTGTGTGTCAGATGACAGCTATGCGTATATCGGCATCACGATGGAAGCACCTCAAGCAGATATGATAGACGAAGATGCAACATACCAGATGTTTGGACGGATTTATCAGCATGATTCGCCCGAAGAAATCGTGGCTGTGGCGTCGCCGGTAGAAATGTTGGAAAATGATAACCCGGACGATGGGAAGCTGTCGTTTGTCATGTGGCTGAACCTGTACAGTGAAAACCACTCATTCAGCGGGAATTATGACTTTGTGTTTGAATACTTTGTGAAGTGTGCGGACGATGGAAGCAAAATCCTGGTGCAGCCTGACCCGTGGGTCATTGAAAATGTGCAAATTGCGCCCCCGAATTCAGTCGTCACGATTGATGTAAACCGGACGGTTCCCATGTTGGATGGGGAAGCAACCCTGACGAGTTTGGAAATATC